>JBPEXA010000728.1:0-4040 GCA_052032135.1 Thermoanaerobaculia bacterium
CACGCCGGCGACGGCTGGGCGAGCCACTCGGAGATCCGCCTCGACGGCTGCCGCGTGCCGCTCGAGCGGCGGCTCGGCGACGAGGGCGCCGGCTTCGCGATCGCCCAGGAGCGCCTCGGGCCCGGCCGCATCCACCACTGCATGCGATGGCTGGGGATCGCCCGCCGCGCGCTCGACCTGATGTGCCGCCGCGCCTCGGAGCGCCGCTTCGACGACGGCTCGACGCTGGCCGACAAGGATCTGGTGCGGGCGTGGATCGCCGAGTCGGCGGCGGAGCTCGAGGCGGCGCGGCTGGCGACCCTCCACGCCGCGTGGCGGATCGATCGCGAGGGGTGGCGGGCGGCGCGCGCCGACATCTCGGCGATCAAGTTCCTGGTCGCCGGCATGCTGCAGCGGGTCGTCGACCGCGCGCTCCAGGCCCACGGCTCGCTCGGCATGTCGGACGACACGCCGCTCGCCTGGTTCTATCGCGAGGAGCGGGCGGCGCGGATCTACGACGGCCCGGACGAGGTGCACAAGCTCGCCCTCGCCCGGCGCATCCTCCGCGACTACTCGTAGCGCAGCGCTTCGATCGGGTCGAGGCGCGCCGCCTTGCTCGCCGGGTAGATGCCGAACAGCACGCCGACGGCGGTCGAGAAGCCGAAGGCGAGGGCGATCGCCCACAGCGGCACGAAGGCGGGCGGCAGGTTGCCGGGGATGAGGCTGGTGGCGAGCCGGCCGAAGCCGTAGCCGAGGGTGAGGCCGATCGCCCCGCCCAGCAGCGACAGCGTCACCGCCTCGATCAGGAACTGCAGCAGGATGTCCTGGCGCCGCGCCCCGACCGACTTGCGGATGCCGATCTCGCGGGTGCGCTCGGTGACCGACACCAGCATGATGTTCATGATCCCGATGCCACCGACCAGCAGCGCGATGCTGACGACCCCGCCGACCACCGCGGTGACGCCGCCGAGCAGGGTGTTGGTCTGATCGAGGATCTCGTCCTGGACGACGATCTGGAAGTCGTCCGGATCGCCGTCGGCGATCTGGTGGCGGCGGCGCAGCAGCTGGCGGATCTCCTCGCGCACCTGCTCGATGTTGTCGGTGCCGGTGGTGCGCAACCGCAGCTGCACCTGCTCCACCGCGCGGCGGCCGAAGACGCCGAGGGCGGTGTCGAACGGCACGAAGACGAGGTCGTCGAGGTTCTGCCCCAGCGACTGCCCCTTCTCCTCCATCAGCCCGACGATGGTGACCGGCAGGCTGCCGAGCACGATCTCCTTGCCGATCGGGTCGCCGAGCCGCAACTCCTCCACCACCTCGGTGCCGACCACCGCCACCTTCTGCCGGCTGTCGTTGTCGACCTTGTTGAAGAAGCGGCCGCGGTCGACGGCGAAGTCGTGGACGATCGGCCAGTCCTGGTTGACGCCGATGATGAAGGTGTTGTGGAGGCGGTCGCGGTAGCGAGCCTGGCTGGCGCCGAACACCTGCGGCGTGATCATGTCGATGCCGGCGACGCCGTCGCGGATCGCCTGTCCGTCGTCCCAGGTGAGGCGCACCGGCTTCTGCACCTGGCCGGGTCCGGCGAACTGCTGGCGCGGCTGGATGATCATGAAGTTGGCGCCGAGGCCGGCGATCTGGTTGCTGATCAGGAACTGCAGCCCCTGGACGATCGACACCACGGCGATGACGCCGGCGACGCCGATCACGATGCCGAGAGTGGTCAGCACCGAGCGCATCTTGTTGGCCCACAGCGCGCGCAGCGCGATGCGGAAGTTCTCGGTGAAGATCATCCGGTGCTCCGGTCCTCGATCACTTTGCCGTCGCGCAGCACGATGCGGCGGCGGCAGTGCTCGGCGATGTCGCGCTCGTGGGTGACGAGCACGACGGTGTTGCCGCCGGCGTGCAGGCGGTCGAACAGCTCCATGATCTCCTGCGAGGTCGCGCTGTCGAGGTTGCCGGTCGGCTCGTCGGCGAGCAGGATCGACGGCTCGTTCACCAGCGCCCGCGCCACCGCCACCCGCTGGCGCTGGCCGCCCGACAGCTCGTTGGTGTGATGGTGCATGCGGTCGGCGAGGCCGACCTCGTCGAGCGCCGCGGCCGCCCGCTCCCGCCGCTCGCGGCGCGGGACGCCGGCGTACGTCAACGGCAGCTCGACGTTGGCGAGGGCGTTGGTGCGCGCCAGCAGGTTGAAGGTCTGGAAGACGAAGCCGATCTCGCGGTTGCGGACCTGCGCCAGCGCGTCCTCGGTCAGCTCTTCGACGGCGGTGCCGTTCAGCGTGTAGCGGCCCGAGGTCGGCCGGTCGAGGCAGCCGACGACGTTCATCAGCGTCGACTTGCCGCTCCCCGAGGCGCCCATCACGGCGACGTAGCCGCCGCGTTCGATGTCGAGATCGACGCCGGCGAGCGCGTGCACGGTCTCGGTGCCGACCTGGTAGATCTTGCGGACTTCGCGCAGCTCGATGAGCGCCACCTAGTCGTCGTCCTCGGCGTCGCCCTCGGAGCCCTGGGTGCGGACCTTGACCTTGTCGTCGTGCTCGAGGTCCTTGAGCGACCGGTAGGGGCCGGTGACCACCTCTTCGCCCGCTTCGACTCCGGAGACGATCTCGATGTGGGTGATGTCGGCGAGCCCGCTGTCGACCGGCCGCTGCACGCTGCGCTCGTCGACGACGACGAAGACGACGTCGATCTCCTCGTCGTCGCCACCGTCGTCGCTGTCGGCGTCGAGCGGCGGGCGCGCCACCACCGACTGCACCGGCACCACCACCACCTGCTCGCGGCGAGCGGTCTCGATCTCGACGCGGGTCGACATCCCCGGGCGCAGCGCCAGGTCGGGCTCGGCGAGCAGCAGCTTCGCCTTGAAGAAGGTGACGTCGGGATTGCCGGGGCGCTGGAAGCCGGAGCTGCCGATCTCGACGACGCGGGCGGAGAACTCGCGGTCGGGCAGCGCTTCGACCTTCACCACCGCCGGCTGGCCGATCTCGAGGTAGGCGACCTCCGACTCGTCGACGTCGACCTCGGCGAGGATCTCCGAGAGGTCGGAGATGGTGCCGATCACCGACCCGGGGGTGTTCATCGTCCCCGATACCACCACCTCGCCCTCCTCGGCGTTGAGGGCGGTGACGCGGCCGCTCAGCGGCGCGTAGATGGTCGTCTTGTCGAGGTCGTCCGCCGCCTTCTCCAGCGCGGCCGCCGCCTGCAGCACCGTCTCCCGCGCCTGCTCGGCGGCGAGCTGCTGCGACCGGTACTGCAGCTGCGCCGCCTCGAGGTCGGAGTCGGAGGCGATCCCCTCCTGGCGCAGCCGCTCGGCGCGCCGCAGCTTGATGGCGGCGTCCTCGACGTTGATGCCCGCCTGCCGCACCCGTGAGCGGGCGATCTCGAGCTCGGCGGCGGCGCGGTCGCGGGTCGCCCGGAACCCCTCCTGCTCGAGCCGCAGCACCGGAGCTCCCGCCTCGACGCGGTCGCCCTCCTCGACGAACAGCTTCTCGATCTTGCCGATGACGTGGGCGGAGAGGTTGACCTTCACCCGTGGGTCGACCTCGCCGGTCGCCTTGACGACGCGGGCGATGTCGCGCACCTCCGCCGCCTCGACGTAGACGCGGACCGCCTTCTCGCGGCGCTCGCCCTGGAGGCTGAAGTAGACGATCGCGCCGAGGGCGAGCACGATCCCCGCGCCGATGACGATCCGCTTCACGTTCGCGAGCCGATCAGCCGAAGAGCAGCGCCGGGATGAGGGTGATCGCCGTCACCAGCGCCCACAGGCCGAAGGTGAGGACGCCGGACGAGAGCTTCGAGACGCGGGCGACGATCGAGAAGCCGATCGCCATCAGCACCAGGCTCCAGATCGAGAACAGGTCGATCGAGGCGGCGAGCCCCTTGAGCGCCAGTGACGCCTCGTCGGAGACCAGGAAGGCGAGGTTCGACGGCAGCAGGCCGGAGGTCGCCTCCTCGTAGCTGATCTCGTCGCGGGCGAGCAGCGCCGGCACCGTCAGCAGCGACTTGATCCCCCACCACGGCACCATCGCGTGGACCAGGGTCGCCAGGCTCTGCCGGTAGCTCGGGTCGCC
>JBPEXA010000729.1:0-3682 GCA_052032135.1 Thermoanaerobaculia bacterium
CGGCGGCTCGGTGGTGGTCTATCACCCGGTCTACCTGCTGCCCGGAGCCGAGTACCGGTGGGAGGTCGATCTCGACGGCCTCGCCGATCTCCCCAAGGGCGGGCGGCTCACGCTCGGCATCGAGACCGATCTCGGCCCGCTGGCGGCCGGCGTTGCCAAGCCGGGCGTCGGCGCGATCCTGGAGACCTTCTAGGAGACGTCATGCCGGTACGTCGGGGGAGATGGGTGCTGGGGCTGGTGGCGTTCGCGCTCGCCGGCGGCGCGCCGTCGCTGCCGGCCGCCGAGCTGACGGCGACCGGGTGGGTCGCGACGACCAAGGGCGTCAATCTGCGCGACGCGCCCAGCACCCAATCCGGCCGGCGCATCGACGCCTTGCCGCCGGGAACGCCGGTGCGGGTCCTCGCCGCCGAGGGAGATTGGCTCGACGTCGAGGTCGGTGGTCTGCGCGGCTTCGTGCACGCCGGACTGGTCTCCCAGCTGCCTTCGGGGACGCGCCCCGACACGCCGGGAGTCCCCGCCGTGACGCTGGCGCCGATCAACGTCCGCAAGGGCCCGGGGTTCACCCACCCCCGGCGCAGGGTGCTCCACGAGGGGACGGCGGTCGACGTCGTCGCTCGGGACGGCGACTGGATGCAGATCGGCGTCGACGGCGACGTGGAGGGGTGGGTGCACCGCGCCTACCTCGCCGCCGCCCGCTCGGCGGCCGCGGCCGCCGAGGTCGAGCAGCGGATCGTCCGCGGTGATCGTCCCGAGCGCCGGGCCGGCGACCGCGAGCTGCTGCTGGCGGTGATCACCCCCGACCGGTCGCTCGGCAGCGCTCGTTTCCTGCAGCGCGACGGCGACGATCGACTCTACGCGCGCGGCGACGACCTGACCGGATGGCGGTTGGCCTATGACGGCATCGAGCCGATCCGCCAGGGCGGCGAGTCGTGGTATCCGCTCGACGAGATCTCCGGCCTGGTGGCGACGCTCGACCAGGCGACGCAGCAGTTGCAGCTGCGCACCGAGGCGTCGAGCTTCGAGCGCTACCGCCTCGACTTCCTGCCGTCCCGCTTCATGGAGCCGACCCGCGTCCAGACCGGCGCCTTCCTCAACTACGAGGTGGTCGGCAGCGAAGACGGTCAGAGAGGGGCCCGCTTCGACGGGCAGGTCGAGCTCGGGCTGTTCAACAAGTGGGGCGACGGACAGGCGCTGTTCATCCTGCGGGATCGTGGGGATGGTCGCGATCTCGTCCGCCTCCAGACCTCCTGGAAGACCGACCTCACCGGCAAGAAGAGCTCGATCACGATCGGCGACAGCCTCGTCCCGGGTCCGTCGTGGGCGCGCTCGGTGCACCTCGGCGGGATCCGCGTCGGCACCGACTACCGTACGGAGCCGGGCTTCCTCGCCTATCCCCTTCTCGGTTTCGAGGGGGAGGCGGTGACGCCGTCGACCTTCGAGCTTTACATCGACCAGGCGCTGCGGCTCCGGGAACGGATCCCGGCGGGCCCGTTCGAGCTGACCAACCTGCCGGTGGTCAACGGCCAGGGGGAGTACCAGCTGATTCTGAGAGACGCCCTCGGCCGCGAGATCGTCACCGACCAGCGCTTCATCAGCTCGACCCGTCTGCTGCGACGAGGCCTGCGGGAGTATTCGTGGTCGTTGGGCGCCATCCGCGAGTCGCTCGGTCTCGAGAGCGACCGCTACGGTCGGTCGGCGGCGATCGTCACCGAGCGGCGCGGCATCACCGACCGCTTCACTCTCGAGCTCCACGGTGAGCTCCTCGAACGTCAGCAGACCGTCGGCGTTGGCGGAGGGTGGAGCCTGCCGAAGGTCGGCGTGCTCGACGCCGCCGTCGCCGGCAGCAGCTCCCAGCTCGGAGACGGGTCGCTCGTCGGGCTCGGCTTCGCCCGCTTTCAGAAGCGGTTCAACGTCAGCGTCGACTACGAGCGCGCCGACGAGGCCTTCGCCCGCCTGGGCGCGGCCAACGGGGACCGGCGGATCAAGGAGCGGTTGCAGGCGCGCATCGCCGGCCGCCCCCTCCGCGGCACCACGATCGCCCTCTCCTATGGCGTCCGCTCGCTGTGGGACGGCAGCCGTTCGGAGCTGGCGACCGTCAACCTCAACGCGCGGCTGCCGCGCAACTGGTTCCTCAACTCCAGCGCTGTCCGCGCCTTCGGTGCAGACCAGGGGACACAGTTCTCGCTCTCCCTGTCACGCTTCTTCGGCAGCCGCGGGGTGACGGCGTCGGCGCGGAGCGGGGGCGCCGCCGGCGACGCCGCCGGCCTCGCCTGGAGCCAGAGCGCGCCGACCGGACTGGGCAGGGGCTACTCGCTGTCGGTCGAGGGTGGCGATCGCGACCGGGTCGACGGCAGCTTCCAGGTCAACACCGGCGTCGGCTCCCTCTCCCTCCAGGGAGGGCGCTTCGGCGACCAGAACGCCTTCCGCGGCAGCTGGGCGGGCGGTCTGGCCACGGTCGGCGGTGAGTGGTTCGCCTCCCGCGGCATCCGCGACAGCTTCGCGGTGGTGCGGGTCGGCGAGGAGGAGGGGGTGCGCGTCTACCACGAGAATCAACTGATCGGTCGGACCGACAAGCGCGGGCGCGTCGTGGTCGAACGGATGCTGCCCTACCAGCGCAACGCGCTGCGGCTCGAGGAGGCCGATCTGGAGATCGGCGCCCGCGTCGACGACCTCGAGATGATCGCCGCGACGCGGCCGCGCAGCGGTGTGGTGCTCGATTTCGACGTCCACCGCAGTCACGACGCCCTGGTGGTGGTCCACGGCCCCGACGGCGAGCCGCTGCCGCTGGGAACGATGCTGGTGACCGCCGACGGCGGCCGCCGCTTCCGCGTCGCTCGGCGCGGCGAGGCGTTCGTCACCGACCTCGGGGACCGGCTCGCCCTCTCCGCCGACCTCGACGAGGGCACCTGCCGGGTGGAGGTCGTCTGGCCGGAGGATGCCGGCGTGCTGCCGACCCTCGGTCCGCTGACCTGCGAGCTGGTGCCATGAGCCGCTGGTGGGGGGTCGCCCTGCTGTTGCTGCTGGCGCCGGCGCCGCCGGTCGAGGGGTGCAGCCGGGTCACCGTGCAGGGGGCGACGATCGCCTTCGGCACCTACCATCCCCGCGACCCCCACGGGGTGACCACCAGCTCACGGGTCGAGGTGGAATGCAGCGGTGAGTCGGCGACCGAGCTGTCGTACGAGCTGCATCTCGAAACCGGCGAGAGCGGCCGCTACGACCGCCGGGTGCTGGCCTCGGGCCGCTCCGAGCTGGTGTACAACCTGTTCACCGAATCCACCCTGCGCTCGATCTGGGGAGACGGGACGGGCTCCAGCTTCTCCCTCCGCGGCGCGTTCCCGCCCAAGGGTCGGGGGAGGCTGGTCGAGGACCACGTGATCTACGGCTGGATCCCCCCGCTCCAGCAGGTCGCTTCGGGCGTCTACTCCGACACCCTCGTCATCTGCATCGCCTTCTGAGGCCACGGCGCGCCGCGCGGTCGCTACACTCGTGGCGTGGCCGTCGACGACAACCGACCCTCTCCGTGGCTCGAGATCCTCGACCGCCGCGGCGTCGTCGTTCTCGACGGCGGCCTGGCGACGGAGCTCGAGGCGGCCGGCCACGACCTGCGCAGCGCCCTCTGGTCGGCGCGCCTGCTGATCGACGATCCGGCCGCGATCGCGCGGGTGCACGGCGAGGCGTTGAC
>JBPEXA010000073.1:0-2984 GCA_052032135.1 Thermoanaerobaculia bacterium
ATCGACGCCCGGCTCGTGGCCGAGGCGAAGGCGTCGCTCTCCGGCTAGTCGCCGCCCTCGTCGCGCACACCGCGCGGCGGCCGCAGGTGCTGCAGCGCCTCCTTGAGCGCCTCCCTCGCCCGTTCGATCGCCTGGCGCGCCTGTGCCGCCTGCTCGCCGGGGATCGGCTTCTGCTCTCGGTTGGTCGTCGCTTCTTCGCTCGACATGGTGCATCCCCCTCGATGGTTGCCCCCGGGGTCCATCGATCGAGGGCCACGACCGGCCCGTCGAAGCGTTCGTGGACCCATCGGGGAGTCCTACCCGGTAGAGACGCAGAACCGGGGCGTTGCGGGCCGTTCCCTCGGCCTCGATCGTGGATTCGTGAGCCGATTATACGGGCGCGGCTGCGCGTGACAGAATGACCGCAGCTTCCCCTCCCGAGATCCTTCCCCGCCGGTCGTCGCGATGCCGCGCGACGACGGCACCCGATCGTGGAAAGCCATGGCGTTCGACACCGTCCCGCTGCGCCTCGCCCTCGTCCTGCTGCTGTCGGCCTTCATGCCGCTGACCGCGGTCTCCTACTTCCGGTTTCGCCTCGGCCGCAAGCGGGCGCGCTACCAGCGGACGCTCGAGCTGCTCGATCTCGGCGGCGACGACAGCCGGCAGCTCGAGCTGCTGCCGAGCGAGAGCTTCCACCCCCGTTCCTTCCTGCTGCCGGTCGTCTTCGTGACGGTGCTGTCGGCCCTCGGCTTCACCCACCTCTTCTTCGGCAACGAGATCCTCGGCACCGGCGGCAGCGCCAACCTGCTGCTCGGCGGCACGGCGGCTCTCGACGGGCTCGACGATGGCTCGCGCGCCGAACGCCTCTCCCTGCTGGTGGTGGTGATCGCCTTCACCACCTCGTTCCTCTGGTCGTGCGTCCATCTGTTCCGGCGGCTGATCGCCGGCGACCTCCATCCCGGCGCCTACTACAGCGCCGGTCTGCGGATGTGCTTCGCGCCGCTGCTCGCCCTGATGATCGCCTGGATCCCCGGCGTGACCGGGCGCGGCCTCGGCTGGGTGCCGGCGATCGCCTTCCTCACCGGCCTCTTCCCGCGGCGAGCGCTGCACTGGCTCAACGAGCGGATCGCCCTCTTCGGCCGCCAGGCCGACGAGGTGCCGCCGCTACCGCTCCACGCGATCGAGGGGTTGAGCGCCTTCGATCGCATGCGCCTCTCCGAGGTGGCGATCGACAACGCGCAAGCTCTCGCCCACGCGCGCCTCACCGACCTGCTGGCCGAGACCCCGTACGGCGCCGGGCGGCTCATCGACTGGATCGCGCAGGCGAAGCTCTATGTCATCGCCAAGGAGCGCATGGGGGCGCTGCGCCGGGCCGGCGTCCGTGAGGCGCTCACCTTCCAGGACCTGTGCCGCGACGACGAGGCGAGGTGGCAGCTCGGCGAGATGCCCGGCCTCGACGCGGCGTTCGTCGAGCTCGCCGCGCACACCCTCGGTCACGATCCGCACCTCGATCGCCTGCGGAGCTACCGCCGCCGACTCGCCCCGGCGCCGGTGCTGGCGACCGGCTCGGAGAGCTGACCGGGTGGCCCGTGACGGCGCCGATCTCCGTTCGAGGCTACGATGAGGGAGACGCCGAGCGAAATCAGCTCTCCGGGAGGTTCGTCCATGATCCAACGTTGGAGTCTCGTGACCGCCCTCTGCCTCGCGGTGGCCTGCGACACCGGCGCCGCGACCGGCGATCCGCCACCTGCAGCCGATGGTGCGTCGAACCGGCTCGCCCTGGTCATCGCCATCGCCGACTACGACGACGCGACGGGGTGGGACGACCTCAGCGCCGACCGCGACCTCGAGATCCTGACGCCGGCGCTCGAGGCCCAGCGCTTCCGCGTCGTCTCGCTCACCGACGGTGACGCCACCCGCGAGGGGATCGAGGGCGCCCTGCGCGAAGAGCTGATCGCCGCCGCTCGACCGGGCACGCTGGCCTACGTTCACTATTCCGGCCACGGTCACCGGATCACCGACGACGACGGCGACGAGGAGGACGGCTACGACGAGGTGCTCGTCCCCCACGACGCCCCCGCCAACCCTCCGGCGGGCTACGACGGAGGCCGCCACCTGCGCGACGACCGGCTCGACGAGCTGCTGCGCGAGCTACGGCGCAAGGTGGGCCCGGACGGCGAGGTGGTGGTGTCGATCGACGCCTGCTTCTCGGGTACCGGCACGCGCGGCGAAGCGCCGGTGCGCGGCCGCGCGACGCCGATCGGGCCGCCGGCGAGCGGCGCTGCGCGCGGCACCACCGACGCCGGCGGCGGCTACCTCGAGACGCACCGCTCGCGAGGCGCGGCGGTCGGCGAACAGGGGCTGGCGCCGATCGTCGCGTTCTCCGCCTCGCGCCACGACGAGCTCGCCTGGGAGGCGCAGGACGACGACGGCTACCTCGTCGGCTCGCTGTCGCTCGCTATCAGCCGCGCGCTGGCGGAGGTCGAGCCCGGAGAGACCTACCGCGCGCTCTTCGAGCGCCTGCGCAACCGGATGGCCGCCTTCGGCGTCTCGAACACGCCGCAGGCCGAGGGCGCCCTCGACGCCGCCCTCTTCCAGGGCGAAGCGATCGCTCAGGATCCGTACTTCAGGGTCGGCCGGCTCAACGACGACGGCGACCGGCTCACCCTCGAGGCGGGCAGCGTCATGGGCCTCTTCTCCGGCACCCGGGTGGCGATCGTCCCCGCCGGCACCCTCGCCTGGCGCGAGACGGAGCCGGTGACGGCGGGCGAGATCGTGAGCGTGACGCCGCTGTCGTCGGTGGTCGCCATCGACCCGGCGGTCTACGAGGAGGACGTCGCCAACGCGTGGGCGTACGTCACCGCGCCGAGCTTCGGACCGGTCGGCATCGCCGTGCGCCTCGACGGCGACGCCGGCAGTCTGCGCCCCGCCCTCGAGGCGGCGATCGAGGAGTCGGAGACCCGCCTGGTCTCCATCGACGACGACGCCGACGTCGTCGTCCGTCG
>JBPEXA010000730.1:0-6807 GCA_052032135.1 Thermoanaerobaculia bacterium
ACGCGTTCTCGCGCGCGTAGCCGACGGCAGCCGCGATCGAACCCGCATTCGTGCGATCGGCGACGAGGAACCGGCTCACCTCGGCGGCGTTCAGCTGCTCGGTCGTGAGATTGCCGTCGAGGAACAAGACCTCGAGGAGTTCCTGCCACACCCGCGTCGACTCAGCCGGTGGGGACTCGAGTACGTTGTGATAGGTGACGTCGAGCATGCGGGCGGTGTCCTCAGCCCGCTCGATGTAGCGCCCGATCCAGAACAGCGATTCAGCGTGGCGCGACAACATCAGACGGTCTCCTCCTGGAGCACCCATGTGTCCTTGGAGCCGCCACCCTGGGAGGAGTTGACGATCAGCGAACCCTCCCGGAGCGCAACCCGGGTGAGGCCGCCGGGGATGACTTCGACCCCGTCGGCGCCACTGAGCACGAACGGTCGCAGGTCGATGTGGCGGGGCTCGAACGAGCCGTTGACGAGCGTGGGGTGAGTGGAGAGCTGCACGATCTCCTGGGCGATGTACCCCCGAGGATCGTCCTCGATCGACCTGGCAACCTCGGCCAGCTCCTCGTCGCTGGCCCGTGAGCCGATGACGATGCCGTACCCGCCGGCTTCGGCGACCGGCTTCACGACCAGCTCGTCGAGACGGTCGAGGAGCCGATCGACGAGCCGGTCGAGCTCGCCGGTCGACCGTCCTCGCTCGCGGGCCAGCTCGATCTGATGGCCGAGGCGCCGCCGGCGGACGAAGTCGACCCAGTCGTCGAGCCACCCGTTGGGTTGCCGGGTGGCGCCGATGTAGTTGTCGCGCGCGAAGCCGAAGCGGTCGCTCGCCGAGTCGCGGTGGAGCTCGGCGAAGCGGCGGCCGAACTCCGCATCGAAGCCGGGCCGGGCGACGCCCTCGGAGATCGCCTCCATGACGATGAACTGCCGGTCTCCGGTCGACCCGGCGACCGCTCCGGACGGCACGCGCACCGCGCCCACCGCCTCGAGGGCCCGCAGCCCCTCGGCCTCGCACTGGAACAGATCGTCGGGTTCCGGACCGTGGAGCTTCAGGAAGCGGCTCGAGCCGTCGGCGAGGTCGATCCACCACGCTTCGCTGATGCAGCCACCGGCCACCGGCCGGCGTCCGACGATCGACAGGCCGTCACACGCCGCCTCGACCGCTCCGGTCCACGGCGCCTCCGACACCCGGCGGCCCCTAGGGGACGGTCGACGACCAGGCGGCGGTGTCGCCGCTCTCGAAGCCGTCGCTGAAGATCGACGTCGACTGCACCGCGCGGGCCGAGCCGTGGCCGTAGGTGTTGTTGGGCGTCTGGCTGTCGGGCGTCCCGCCGCAGGTCTGGCCGGTCGGCGTCCCGGGCACCGCCGTGTCGACGATGTGCTGTTCGATCGCATCGGGGTCGCCGTCGAACAGCGGATTGGACGAGATCAGCAGCGCCACCAGGCCGGAGACGTGCGGCGCCGCCATGCTCGTGCCGCTGATCGAGCCGTACGACCCGCCGGGGAACGACGAGCGGACGCTGACCCCGGGTGCCGACACGTCGGGCTTCAGGCGGTTGCTGCCGTCGACGGTCACCGGCCCGCGGGAGGAGAACGACGCGATCGTGTCGGAGAGGTCGAGGGCCCCCACGGTGAAGCTGGCCGCGTAGATCGCCGCCGGGGTGTCGACGGAGCTGCAACCGGGCCCGGTGTTGGCGGCCGCCTGCGAGACGACGATGCCCGCCGCCCGAACGTTCTCGACCACCGTCCGCAAGACGTTGGGATCGGTGCACCCTTCGGACGGGGGGCAGCTCCACGACCCGTTGACGACGTCGGGTGCGAGGTCGGGTCGCGGGTTCTGACCGTTGAGGTCGGTGGGGGCGATGAAGAACTGGAAGCACTCGCTGTAGGTCGTCGGGGTGCCGGCGCCCTGGTTCATGTTGCGGCAGCCGATCCAGCGGGCGCCGGGGGCCATGCCGATCTGGTTGGAGCCGCCGTCGTCGCCCACCATCGTCCCCATCGTGTGGGTGCCGTGGCCGTTGTCGTCGCACGGCTCCTGCGAGTCGGCGCCGCACACGCCGCCGCCGGAGTGGATCGCGTCGTGCCAGTTGTAGTCGTGGTCGGAGCCGGCGCCATCCCACCCGCGGTACTGTGAGATCAGCGCCGGATGGTCCCAGTCGTAGCCGGTGTCGGCACCGGCGACCACCGCCCCCTGCCCGGTGAAGCCGGCGGCCCAGAAGTCGGGAGCTCCGACGTGGGTCAGCCCCGGCTCCGGGCCGCCGGTGGCCGATTCGGCGGGCGCCACCTCCGGCCGCTCGAAGCGGACGCTCGGATTGGCGTTGATCGAGCGGACGTCGGGACGGCGCGCCATCGCTTCGACGATCGCGCGGTCGCCGCGCACCCAGATCATGTTCGCCACCCAGTAGGAGCGATGTTCGGCGCCCAACCCCCGCAGCTCGGCGAGCAGCGGCGCCTGGCTGTCGGCCGCCACCGACGTCAGGCGGTCGAAGACGAAGCGGCCGCGCTCTCGCCGGCCGCCGCGAAGGGCGGCACCGGAGAGGTCGGCCTGGCGCTCGAGGAAGACCAGGAACTCCGTCTCCTCGCCGGCGGCGACCCGCTCGGCGACCCACGGCTCCACCTTGAGCCATCCGTCGCTCGGTTCGGCCGCCACCGCGACGGCCGCCAGCACGCTCAGCGCGGCGATTCCGAGTCGTCTCTGTCGCATCGTCGTCTCCCTCCGCTCACGGCCTCCCCGTCCCCCGCAGGGAGAGGCGATGGGCGGCGATGATACCCGCCCGGAAGCCGCGACGTCAGCGAAGCCCGGTCGGTCGGTTCGAGGCGAGCAGCCGCTCGACGATCGCCGGGCACCCCTCCTCGACCAGATCGATCACCCGGTCGAAGCCCTCCGGTCCGCCGTAGTAGGGGTCGGGGACGTCGAGCGGCGACCCTGGCGGCAGGAAGTCGCTGAACAGTGCCAAACGGGCCGGGCCGTCGCCCATCGCCTCGAGATCGCGCAGGTTGTCGCGATCCATGGCGACGATGAGGTCGAAGCGGTCGAAATCGTCGCGGGTGACGGCGCGGGCGCGGCTGTCGAGCCGGTAGCCGCGCCGGGCGGCGGCCTCCCGCATCCGGGGGTCGGCGGGCTCGCCCGAGTGGTAGGCGATGGTGCCGGCGGAATCGACCTCGATCGCTCCCGTCAGGGCGCGCTCGTCGAGGCAGTGCGCGAGCACCCCCTCGGCCGTCGGCGAACGGCAGATGTTGCCCATGCAGACGAAGAGCACCCGCCTCACGGCGAAGCGTCGGAGCGCCAGACGGGGATGCGGCCCGGCGTCCAGGGGGCGCCCGCCGCCTCCATCTCGCGCTCGAGGCCGACGAGCTCGACGTCGACCAGCTGGCGCATGCGCGCCAGCACCTCGGCGAACGCTTCGGAGGCGATCTCGTACTGCCGCCGATGGGTGCCGGTCGGCGGCGCGGTCGTCGTCCAGTGACCGGTGACGCGACCGGCGCGGCTGGCGATCGACGGCGGCGTCGGCTCGCTGCGGCGGGCGACCGTGCGGTCCCCGGTGAGCTCGATCTCGAGGTCGGCGAGCTGCTCGGCGATGGCGTCGATGCGATCGACCCAGCCGGGATCACCGTCCGCGGTGTCGAGCGCCGCCTTCCGCAGGTGCTCGAGGCGCTGGCCGATCTCGCCGGCCAGCGACACCGCCCCCTCCACGGCGCGCTGGAGCTCCGACGCGCGGCGGTGGAAGGCGAGCGTCGCGCCGGCATCTCCGTCGGCGAGGGTCGAGAGGCCGAGCGCCTCGACCTCGAACTCGACCGGCCCCGCGAGCTCGGTCCATTCGCCCCGCACCCGCTGCGACAGCGAGGCGCGATAGCGGCCCGGCGTCACCAGCGGTCCCATCGGCGGGCTGCTGAAGGCGTGGCGAGGCGGCGGTGACAGGCTGACGGCGTCCGGCGGCGGGTATCGCAGATCCCAGGTGACGCGATGGATGCCCTGGCCGGTCGGTCCGGTGACGCGGCGCACGACCTCGCCGTCGAGCGTCTCGATGGTGAGCACGATCGCCGGCTCGAGCTCGCGGTCCTCACGGCGCAGCGCCTCCCAGCTCGGGTAGCCGAGGGCGCGCCCCTCCTCTTCGGCGGTCGCCTCCTCCTCGCGCCGTTGCTGCTCGAGCGTCTGCAGCCCCTCCTTGAGGTAGTAGGTGACGGTCGCCCCGACCGGCGGGTTGGCGGCGGTGTAGAACGCATCGCCCTGAAACGCCTTGCCGTTGTAGCCGAGCTCGTAGCTCTCGACGAAGAGCTTGCTGGTGCGAGGCGGGAACAGCAGCGCCTCGGATTCGAGCACCTCGGCACTCAGTCGGCGCAGCGGGGTGTAGTCGTCGAGCACCCAGAAGCCGCGCCCGAACGTCCCCAGCACCAGATCGTGCTCCCGTCGCTGGAGCTCGAGATCGCGCACCGCGATCGTCGGCAGCCCGCCGCCGAGCTCCACCCAACGCTCGCCGCCGTCGACGGTGACGAAGACACCGAACTCGGTGCCGACGAAGAGCAGCTCCGGCTGCTCGTGGTCCTGGGCGAGCGACCAGACGGAGCCGCGATCGGGCAGGTCGCCGGCGATCGACCGCCATCGGCGACCGCGATCGGTGCTCTCGAGCAGGTACGGCTGGAAGTCGCCGTCCTTGTGGGCGCCGAACGCGGCGTAGACGGTGTCGGGATCGTGCAGCGAGGCGACGATGTCGGAGACGTAGGCCCACTTCGGGATCCCCGGCAGGCCGTCCTCCTCCCGCCAGCTCGCGCCGCCGTCCTCGGTCACCTGCACCAGCCCGTCGTCGGTGCCGACGTAGATCAGTCCGTCGACCAGCGGCGACTCGTCGAGCGACACGATGTTGCCGAAGAACGACGTCGAGCGGTTCTTGGCCACGGTGTCGACGCTCCACACCTTGCCCATCACCTCGAGCTGGTTGCGGTCGATCTGGCGGGTGAGGTCGTCGCTGATCGGCGTCCAGCTGTCGCCGCGATCGTCGGAGCGGTAGACGCGCTGCGAGGCGAAGTAGAGGCGGCGCGGATCGTGCGGGCTGATCTTGAAGGCCGAGTCCCAGTTCCATCGCGACGGTGCCTCGCCGGGCTCCGGCTGCGGCTGGATGTCGACCACCTCCCGGGTGCGGCGGTCGTAGCGCACCAGGCCGCCGTACTGCCACTGGGCGTAGACGAGGTCGGCGTTGTCGGGGTCGACCTGCGGCTGGAAGCCGTCGCCGCCGACGACGACGAACCAGTCGCGGTTCATGATGCCGTGGGTCGACGTCGTCCGGCTCGGGCCGCCGAGGGTCGAGTTGTCCTGGGTGCCGCCGTAGACGTTGTAGAACGGCCAGTCGTCGTCGACCGTCATCTTGTAGAACTGGGTGATCGGGAGGTTGGCGGCGAAGCTCCAGTGGGCGCCGCGGTCCCAGCTCTCGTAGATGCCGCCGTCGCAGCCGGCGACCAGGTGGTCGGCGTCGTCGGGGTCGATCCACAACGCGTGGTTGTCGACGTGCTTGGACGTCTCCGGGACCTGGCGGAAGGTGGCGCCGCCGTCCTCCGTGACGTGCAGCCAGGTGTCGTTCGAGTAGACGCGGTCGACGTCGTGCGGGTCGGGGATCAGCTCGTTGTAGTACTGCGGGCTGCCGGAGACGTAGTCGCTGCGCCGCTCCCAGCTCGCACCACCGTCGGTCGAGCGGTAGAAGCCGCCGGCGTCGTCGATCGACTCGATGATGGCGTAGATCACCCGCGGGTCGACCGGCGACACGGCGAGGCCGATCTTGCCCATCTCCTCGGTCGGCAGCCCGCTGGTGAGCTGCGTCCAGCTCTCGCCGCCGTCGGTCGACTTGTAGATCGCCGATTCCGGCCCGCCGTCGATCAGGGTCCAGGTCCGCCGCCGCCGCTGGTAGGCCGAGGCGTAGAGCACGTCCGGATCGCCGGGATCGATCCACACCTCGTTGGCGCCGGTGTGCTCGCTGATCGCCAGCACCTGCTTCCAGTTCGCACCGCCGTCGGTCGTCTTGTAGACGCCTCGATCCCCGCCGGCACGCCACAAGGGGCCCTGCGCCGCCACCCACACGGTGTCCGAGTCGTCGGGGTGGACCACGATGCGGCCGATGTGCTCCGACTCGCCGAGGCCGACGTTGGTCCAGCTCTTGCCGCCGTCGAGCGACTTGTAGACTCCGTCGCCGTAGGAGACGCTGCGCTGGCTGTTGTTCTCGCCGCTGCCGACCCACACGGTGTCCGGATTGGACGGATCGAGGGTGATGCAGCCGACGGAGTAGGACGCCTCGCCGTCGAAGATCGGCGTCCAGGTGGTGCCGGCGTTGTCCGTCTTCCACACTCCGCCCGAGGCGATCGCCGCGTAGCGGACGGCGTGGTCGCGCGGATCGACCGCCAGATCGCTCACCCGCCCGGAGGCGATCGCCGGACCGAGCTCACGGAAGCGGAGGCCGGCGAGCGTCGAGCTCGACCAGCGCTCCTCCGATGCCTGCTCTGCCGCGCCGGCTCCGGTCGCCAGCCACGACGCCGCGAGCGTCGCCAACACGAGGGTCCACCGTGGGTTGCGCATCCGCACCTCCGAGTCGAACGGGTTCGAGGGGCCGCTACTCTACCCCGGCCGCGCGCCGCGCCAGCGGCCCTCCGTGGCGAGGGTCACGGCTCGACGGTCGACCAGGCGCTCGCGTCGCCCGACTCGAAACCGTCGGCGAAGATCAACGTCGCCGCCGCCTCCATCGACAGCGCGTAGATGTAGCAGTGCTCGTCGATCGGCGGGTTCCAGTTGCGCGACACCGGCAGATAGGCGGTCTCTCCGGCGGCGTCGAAGCGGGC
>JBPEXA010000731.1:0-1589 GCA_052032135.1 Thermoanaerobaculia bacterium
GGCGATCGCCAGCGGTCCCGCCGGGAGCTCGAGATGGCGCCCGAAGAACGGCGCGCGCACGCTCCGGGCGCCGGTGCGCGGACGATCGCCCTGCAGCGCCACCAGCTCGCCGCGGCGTAACGCGGCGACCAACCCGGTCGCCAGGCCGACATCGTCGTCGCGGGCGAAGTGCACGGTGACCGCGTCGCCCGCCTGCTCCTCGACGAGCTCGGCGACCAGCCGCTGCGCCTCCGGGTCCCGCTCTTCCTCGCGCACCACGTGGAGGTGGCGCCCGGGGCTCGCCTTGGGGTCGAGCAACGAGGTCTCCCAGTTGCCGACGTGGGCGGTGGCGATGACGAACCCCCGCTCGCCGGCGAGCAGCCCCTCCCAGTGCTCTCGGCCGTCGATCTCGAGCTCGGGCCCGCGGGCGGCGGCGAGCCGCTCGTAGCGCTCGGTGAGGCTCCAGGCGAAGTTGGTGAGCATCCGGTAGACGCGGCGCTGCCGCTCGACCCAACCGCATCGGCCGAGGACCGCCTCGAGGTTGCCTTCGATCGCGCGCCGGGTGCGCGGCAGCAGCAGGAAGAAGAGCGTGGTGAAGATCGCCACCGCCGGCGCGATCGCCCACCGCGGCAGCCACCGCATGCCGGTGGCGTGGAGGCGGTACCAGAACGGCCCGGTGACGTGGAATCGCCCCAGCCGGCGGCGCCAGAAGCCGGGAGCGGAGCTCACCGGCGCCCCTTGCCGAAGCCGATCGCCGCCTCGAGCGCCGGCAGCACGACGAGGGTGGCGACCAGGCAGGCGACGACACCGACCGCCACCAGCACGCCCGCCCCGCGCAGCGCCGGCACGCTGGTGGCGACGAGGCTGACGAAGGCGAGGGCGGTGGTCAGCGTGGTCAGCACCAGCGCGCGGCCGCTCTCCTCGAGGGCGCCGATCAGCCCCCCGGTGCGGTCACGGCGCCAGGCGTGGAGGGCGTGGAGGCCGTCGTCGATGCCGATGCCGAGGATGACCGGGATCACCGCCAGGCTGAGCAGGTCGAGCGGCCGGCTGGCCGCCCCCCACCAGCCGAGCGTCCACAGCGTGCCGAGCGCCACCGGCAGCAGGCCGAGGCCGGTCGCCAGCGCGTCGCCGCGGAACGACAGCAGCACGATCGCCGCCATCACCACCACCGCCAGGCCGCCGAGCCGCCGGAAGTCGGCGCGCGCCTGCCGTCGGAGCTCGGCGCCGACCCGCGGCACCGAGGCGACGCGGCTGCCCGGGGCCAGCGCCGTGATCTTCGCCACCAGCTCGGCGGGCGGCCCCTCCACCCATCCCGGCCCGTCATCAGCGGTCGGCAGGCGCGCCTCGATCGCCAGCCGCGCGCCGTCGGCGGTCGATCGCACGCGATCGGCCAGCCAGTCGGGGCTCGACGCCGGCGCCGCCGGCAGCCGCCCGGCGGCGAAGGCGCGCAGCGCGGCGATGCCGGGAGCGAAGAAGCGGACATCGAGACCGCGGGCGGAGAGCCCCGCTTCCAACCGGTCGGCGGCCGCCGCCCACGGCAGCGAGGCGAGCTCGCCGGCGAGCTGCGGCAGACGATCGGCGGCGAGGACGTCCGAAGGCGAGGTGACGCG
>JBPEXA010000732.1:0-2157 GCA_052032135.1 Thermoanaerobaculia bacterium
AGCGCCGGCGGCAGCTCGCCACGCCGCTCGTACATCGACGCCAGACCGACGTGCGCCGCGACGTTGCTGCCGTCGAGGTCGAGCGCCTGCTGGTAGAGCGTCGCCGCCCTGCGGACCATCAGTCCGTGCTGATGGAAGCCGGCGAGGCTGACCAGCAGGTCGGCGGCGACCAGCGGGGCGTGCGGCTCCGTCGACTTCTCGGCGTAGAACTGCGCCAGCTCCGCGCTCATGACGCCCGAGTGCATCGCGAGGTGCACATGGCCGACCTCGCGGTACCTGCGGCTCGCATCGTGATGGAGCAGCATCACCGGTACCAGCACCTCGTTGCCGCCGCGGCCGATGGCGTCGCGAATCACGCCCAGCTTCGACCGCCACACCTCGTCGATGTCGCGGGCGAGCTTGCGGTCCCGGACGAGGGAGGTCTCGAGCTCGACCAGCGCCTCGATCGCCGCCGCCTGCTCGCCGTCCGCCCAGCGCTCGAGAATCGCGGGGTAGGCGCGACGGATCGAGTCGTCGATCCGCCCCCCCGCCGCCTGTGCGGAGCCCGCGACCACGAGGCCGAGCGCGAGCAGAAGGGCAGGGAGACGAGGACGGCTGCGGTGCATCGGGTCGCTAGGCTAACGACGCCACGGCAGCGACGCAAGCGGCGACGCCGGGGCCGATCGAGAAGTCGGGATCGACCTGTGCAACGCCGAAGCGAGGCCGCGCATTCCGTCCTTGGGGCCTCTCCCGCCACCACCTATAATCGCCCCGCCATGCGACCGATCTGGATGTTGACCGTCACCATCTCCGCCCTGCTGTCGGCGCCGCTCGCGGCGAGCTCGCCGGAAGCGAGCCTCGGCGCCGACTGGATCCGCTACGTCGACCGCACCGCCACCCGCCTGTCGGCCGATCCGTCGGTCGGCACCGCCGACGCCGAAGAGAAGGACATGGTCGCGGGGGATCTCGACCGCGACGGCGACATGGACGTCATCGTCGTGCGCAAGGTCCCCTTCTCGAACGCCGGCGGCCAGCGCAACGTGCTGTTGATGAACGAGGACGGGGTGATGACCGATCGCACCGCCGACTTCGCTCCGGAGATGCTCGATCTCACCGACGATCGCGACATCGCGCTCGCCGACCTCGACGGCGACGGCTGGCTCGACGCCATCACCGTCACCACCTTCTTCGAGCAGCCGCGGATCTACATGAATCTGGGCCAGAGCGCCGGCGTCTGGCAGGGCCTCGACTGGCAACCGGCGCGGCTGCCGACCTTCGCTCCGGCGCCGAAGTTCTGCTCGATCGCCACCGGTGACGTCACCGGCAACGGGCGGCCCGACATCTTCTTCGTCGACTACGAGAACGACCTCGAGGACCGGCTGCTGATCAACGACGGCAGCGGCTTCTTCACCGACGAGACCGCGCTGCGGATGACCGAGCTGATGTCGGATTCGACGTTCGGCACCGACGCCGCGATCATCGACGTCGACGGCGACCTCGACAACGACATCGTCAAGAACAACGCCAGCGGCAGCGCGCCGCCACCCGGCAGCCAGGAGCCGGCGGTCATCGTCCTCTACAACAGCGGCGGCGGCTTCTTCGACTTCCGCCAGGAGGCGTACGACGTCGCCCCCTACATGTTCGAACCGGGCGACTTCAACAACGACGACCGGATCGATCTCTACGTCGTCGACGACGGTCAGGACGTCTATCTCCTCAACGAGGGCAACGACGCGAACGATCGTGTGATCTGGAGCGTCAACATGGTGACTCAGAGCCCGAAGACCAACTTCTTCGGCGGCAACGTCGCCGTCGGCTATCTCGACGACGACGAGTTCCTCGACGTCTACGTCGCCGACGTCGACACCGACATCCCGGGATGCGACCGGCAACCGGTCGCCTTGCGCAACATGGGCGACGTCCCCGACATCACCATCCTCGATCCGCTCAACGGCGCCTCCCGGGAGTGGATGCCGGCGGGCACGTTCGACGTCCTGCTGGTCGACATCGACGGCAACGGCATCCTCGACATCTGGACCGCCAACTGTGTCGGCCACCACATCTTCATGGCGGAAGCGGTGTTCGCCGACGGCTTCGAGAGCGGCGACACCTCGGTCTGGTCGAACACCGTCCCCTGATCCCGCCGCCGGCGGCGGAGGGCGGCCGCCCCGGCTGCCC
>JBPEXA010000733.1:0-1581 GCA_052032135.1 Thermoanaerobaculia bacterium
GGCTGGTCCCCGCCGCCTGGTGGCGGATGGCGCTGACGTCGATCTCGATCTCGGTGCCGAAGTCGGTGCGGCACTTGCGCAGAGCATTGGCGAGATCGTTGAACGCCAGCTCGGGATCGGCGCCGACGTCGCTGGCGACGATGAAGCGGCAGCGCCGCCGCACCAGCTCGTAGATCCCGAGGTTCTCGAAGTGCCCGCCGTCGGAGAGGTAGACGTCGCGCGATCGCTCCGAGGTCAGCCCGAAGAGCTCGGCGACCAGCGGCCGTAGCGCGAACACCGGTCCGCCGCGCCGCCACGCCGGGCCGTAGCGCGGATTGCCCAACCACCAGCCGAGGCGGACGTTGAACACCGTGAGCAGGATGTTGAGGGCCGGGGTGGAACGGAAGCCCATGTTGGGACTGGCGGCGGCGCCCGAGATCGCCATCGCGGTCCCCAACGTCAGTCCCCGGGAGCGCGAGCTCTTGCGGAAGGCGGACTCGGGCGCGTCCTCGTTTTCGTCGGCGGGCAGCTCGTAGCCGCTGAAGATCGGGGAGAAGACGAAGGAGGCGGCCTTGCGCTCCTGCCAGCCGAGGCGTTTGCCGTGGACCAGGTTGAGGGCGGCGTTGATGAGGTGCAGCGGCCGCGGCGGCCGGCTGAGGCCGTCGCCGGCCTCCGCGCCGGGGTCGATCCCCTCCCGCTCCCGCCGGGGGATGCCGAGATCGCTGTCGTCCTCGACGTCGAATCCGGTGAACGGGTTCTCGCTGCGGTTGGCGTTCGAGGCGCCCGGATAGGCCCGCACCAGCCGGTTGCGGTAGTACTGGTGCATCGAGAACTCGTTGATCGCCAGCCGGCTGGAGAAGCCGGCGACGACCAGCGACAGGACGACGATCCAGATCCAGTACTCGCCGTGATCGAGCTGGGCGTCGAGCACCGCGTCGTGCAGCGCCACGACACTGGTCGCCTCCGCCAGCCCCGCTTCGCTGCGGCGCACCGAGACCTCGAGTCGCTCGTCACGATAGTCGAGCACCTCCTCCGTCCCGGCGTCGACGTCGGCCGCCGAGGTGAAGGCGTCCCACACCGGTTTGTGTTGCTCCGCCAGGAGCAGCTTGTCGAAGCCCCAGCTGACCGCCACCACCAGGCCGACGATGAACACCCACGGCGCCAGCCGGACGACCAGCGGGTGCCACTTGCGGCTCGCCCCCTGCTGCTGCGCGCGGCCGGCGAAGACGCCGAGGATCGACGTGCCGAGCCAGCCCGACGCGACCGCGCCGCGAGCGAGCGGGCCGACCTCGGCGAGCACCACCGGGCCGTAGAAGGCGAGGCCGGTGAGCGCCAGCCAGCCGAGCGAGAAGATCGTCACCCAGGCGCCGGCGCGGGCGAGCCACTCCCGGAGATAGTCGGGGAAGCCGGTCCCCGCCAGCCCCATGTGGAGCACCGCGATGAGGGTGAACAGCGTCATCACCAGCGGCGGGCAGACGGTGACCACCAGCCAGTCGCTCCAGCCGGCGACTTCCTGATTGACGAGCCACAGCACGGCGCCGCCGACGGCGCCGACCAGGAACGCCCAACCGGCCATCACCCCGCCCAGCCGCAGCCAGCCGG
>JBPEXA010000734.1:0-4339 GCA_052032135.1 Thermoanaerobaculia bacterium
GCCACCGCCGGAAA
Source organism: Thermoanaerobaculia bacterium (assembly GCA_052032135.1). Classification (GTDB taxonomy): domain Bacteria; phylum Acidobacteriota; class Thermoanaerobaculia; order Multivoradales; family JAHEKO01; genus CALZKB01. The sequence goes on from JBPEXA010000734.1 coordinate 15, forward strand.
ATGCTAGAGTTCATGACCCGGCGGCTCCGATGTCGATGCCGCCAGAGGTAGGAGCTATGGCGTCCTTCAACTTCAGCACGCGCCAAATGTCGGCGAAGATCGTCTACTACGGCCCCGGTCTCGGCGGCAAGACGACCAGCCTGAAGTACATCTTCCATCACACCCGCGCCGATGCTCGGGGCAAGATGGTCTCCCTCGCCACCGAGACGGACCGCACGCTCTTCTTCGACCTGCTCCCCCTCGAGGTCGGCACCGTCGCCGGCTTCCACACCCGGATCCAGCTCTACACCGTGCCCGGGCAGGTGTTCTACAACAGCACCCGCCGCCTGGTCCTCAAGGGGGTCGACGGCATCGTCTTCGTCGCCGACTCCCAGCCGGCGATGCTCCCCTCCAACGTCGAGTCCTTCCGCAACATGGAGGTCAACCTCGCCGAGCTCGGCATCGATCTCGAGGAGATCCCGCTGGTGCTGCAATACAACAAGCGGGACCTGCCGGAGGTCTGCTCGGTCGCCGAGCTGGGCGAGGCGCTGAACTCCAACGGCTGGCCGGAGTTCGAGACCTCCGCGATCTCCGGCGAGGGGATCTTCGAGGTGCTGCGGGAGATCTCGAAACTGACGCTCATCGCGCTCAAGAAGCAGCTCGAGGACGGGGTTCCGGAGACCTTGACGCCGCCGGTGTCGGTGCCCAACCTCGACAAGCTGACCGACGTCGTGCCCGCGAAGCCCGAACCGACGGCCCCGGTGACAGCCGCGGCGACCGGCACCCCGCCGGCCGCGGAGAGCCCGGAGCCGGCCGCGGCGGCAGATCAGCCGCCCTCCGAGCCGGTCCCAGCGCCCGAACCGCCAACGGCGAGCGCGGCGGAGGCGCCGGCGACCGTCGAGACGGAGGAGGCCGCCGAGCCCGTCGAGGCAGCGTCGGAGGCGACGGTGACCGAGGGGGCGGCGAGCGAGGCGGCGGAGGCGCCGGCGACGGCGGCCGCCGAGGTCGGGACAGCCGCCGAGCCCGACGTGATCGACGACGAGGAGGAGATCGAGATCGAAGTGGTCGAGGACGCTCCGCCGGCGGCGGCTCACGTGGCGGCCACCGACGAGGCCGCGATCGAGGCCGAAGCGCCGTCCGAGGAGGCGGAGAAGGAGGCGGGGGAGGAGGTGCCGAGCGCCGACGAGATCGCCGCTCGCGCCGCGACCAACGGCCGCCGCCACGTCGATCGCGAGCTCAGCCTGGCGCTGAGCGGCGAGGACCTCGACAACGCGCGGCAGATCTCGATCGACCTGCAGGTCCGCGACGACCGCGACCGGGTGCTGCACCAGGTGCGGGACGTGCAGTGGGACCTCGCCAGCATCGAGGGCCTGCAGGACGTTCTGCTGCACCTCAAGATCGAGCTCGAGCGCGACGATGCCTGACCCGCATCGGGCGGTCGGCCGCGCCGCCCGATGAAATGCCCCTACTGCGCCGCCAACGACGACCGCGTCGTCGACTCGCGTGAGAACCGCGGCGGCCTCGCCATCCGGCGACGGCGGGAGTGCTCCAACTGCGGCCGGCGCTTCACCACCTACGAGCGGATCGAGGACATCCCCTACATGGTCGTCAAGCGCGACGGCAGCCGCGCCGAGTTCGATCGCACCAAGCTGCTCGCCGGGCTGCGCAAGGCGTGCGAGAAGCGACCGGTCGCCGCTCTCGAGCTCGAGCAGATCGTCGACGAAGTGGAAGCCCGGCTGAGCGAGAGCGAGGAGCGGGAGCTGCCGACCACCGAGATCGGCATGCACCTGATGAACCGGCTCAAGGAGCTCGACCAGGTCGCCTACGTGCGCTTCGCCTCCGTCTATCGTGAGTTCGAGGACATCGAGGCGTTCATGGACGAGGTGCGCAACCTCGTCAAGCAGCGATCGTGAGCGGATGACGACACCGGCGGAGATGGTCGAAGAGAGCGTCCGGGTGCCGGACGTGGTGCCGGTGCTGCCGCTCAAGAACACCGTCCTCTTCCCCTACATCATCCTGCCGTTGTCGGTCGGTCGCGAGCGCAGCCTGCGCGCCGTCGACCGCGCGCTGACCAGCGATCGGGTCCTGTTGCTGACGGCGCAGCGGGACCCCGGCATCGAGATCCCCGACGCCTCCGAGATGCACGCCATCGGCACCGCCTCGTTGATCATGCGGATGCTCAAGCTCCCCGACGGCAGGGTGCGCATCCTCGTGCAGGGCCTGTCGCGCGCACGCGTCGAGCACTTCAGCCAGACCGACCCCTACCTGCAAGCGCGCATCGAGCCGATCCCCGAGCCGGAGCTCGACGGGACCGGGCTCGCGATGGAGGCGCAGCTGCGCGCGGTCAAGGAGGACCTCGAGCGGGTCGTCCACCTCGGCAAGCAGATCTCCCCCGAGGTGATGATCCTCGCCGCCAACCTCGAGGAGCCGGGTCGGCTCGCCGATCTCGCGGCGAGCAACCTCGATCTCGACGGGCAGGAGGCGCAGGAGGTGCTCGAGACCCTCGATCCCGTCGAGCGCCTCGACCGCGTCCACCGGCTCCTGACGAGGGAGATCGAGCTGCTCGGCATGCAACAGGCGATCTCGCTGCAGGCGCGCGACGAGATGGACAAGAGCCAGCGCGAGTACTACCTGCGCCAGCAGTTGCGGGCGATCCAGCAGGAGCTGGGCGAGGGCGTCGAGCTCGCGGAGGAGGTGTCCGGCTACCGCAGGCGGGCGACCGAAGCCGGCATGTCCGAGGAGGCGACCGAGGAGCTCGAACGCCAGATCGGCCGCTTGGAGCGCAGTCATCCCGAGAGCCTCGAGACCTCGGTGCTGCGGACGTACCTCGAGACGCTGACCGGCCTCCCGTGGCAACGGCGGAGCGAGGATCGCCTCGACCTCGATCGGGCGCGACAGGTGCTCGACGAAGACCACTACGGCCTCGAGAAGGTGAAGCAGCGCATCCTCGAGCTGCTCGCGGTCCGCCGCCTCAACCCGGAGAAGAAGGGGCCGATCCTCTGCTTCGTCGGGCCGCCCGGCGTCGGAAAGACGTCGCTCGGGCGCTCGATCGCCCGCGCGCTCGGTCGCGAGTTCGTGCGGCTCTCCCTCGGCGGCGTGCGCGACGAGGCGGAGATTCGCGGCCACCGGCGCACCTATGTCGGCGCCCTGCCGGGCCGCATCCTCCAGGGTCTCGCCCGCGCAGGGCGCGCCAATCCGGTGTTCATGCTCGACGAGATCGACAAGATCGGCACCGACGTGCGCTCCGACCCGTCCTCGGCGCTGCTCGAGGTGCTCGACCCGGAGCAGAACCACGCCTTCGCCGATCACTACCTCGGGGTCCCCTACGACCTTTCGCGGGTGATGTTCATCACCACCGCGAACCTGCTCGACACGGTGCAGCCCGCCTTCCTCGACCGCATGGAGGTCGTCCGCCTGTCGGGCTACACGGTGGAGGAGAAGGTCGAGATCGCCCGTCGCCACCTCATCCCCCGCCAGCTCGCCGAGCACGGTCTGGCGCGCTCGCGGGTCCGTTTCACCCCCGCCGCCGTCCGCCGCATCATCGACCACTACACCAAGGAGGCGGGCCTGCGCAATCTCGAGCGCGAGATCGCGACGGTCTGCCGCAAGGTCGCCGTCGACGTGGCGCGCGGACGCCGCGACCGGTGCTCGGTGTCGATCGACAACCTGGAGGGATTCCTCGGCCCGCGCCGCCACTACAGCGAGGAGCTGCTCGATCGCGATCGCCTCGGTGTCGCGACCGGCCTCGCGTGGACGGCCGCCGGCGGCGACCTCCTCTTCATCGAGGTGCTCCCGGTCCCGGGGAGCGGCAAGCTCCACCTCACCGGCCAGCTCGGCGACGTGATGAAGGAGTCGGCGCAGGCGGCGCTGAGCTTCGCCCGCGCCCACTGCACCGACAACGGCCTGCCGGACGACTACTTCCACCGCCACGACCTCCACGTCCACGTGCCCGCCGGCTCGGTGCCGAAAGACGGGCCGTCGGCCGGCGTCACCATCGCCGCCGCCATCGTCTCGGTGCTCAAGCAGCGGGCGGTCCACCGGCGGGTGGCGATGACCGGCGAGATCACCCTGCGGGGCGACGTCCTGCCGATCGGCGGCCTCAAGGAGAAGGTGCTCGCCGCGAGAGCGGCGGGCGTGCGGACGGTCATCGTCCCACGACTCAACCGCAGGGATCTCGACGACATCGACGACGACCTCAAGCGGGGCCTGGAGTTCCGCCTGGTCGACCACATGCGAGAGGCGCTCGAGATCGCCCTCCACTGACCGCGGCCGACGGTGACGCGGGAACGATCGCTCGTCGACTGGCTCCGCTCGCGGCAGCCGGGATCCGGGCTCGGGCTGCCGGG
>JBPEXA010000735.1:0-8731 GCA_052032135.1 Thermoanaerobaculia bacterium
ACCGCCAGCGGACGTGGCCGTCGGGGCGACGGGCGTGCACCGTCACCTGTGCCGGCAGGCTCTGGCCGGCGGTCGTCTCGATCACCACCTCGGAGGCGCCGGCGATCCCCTCCGGCGCGTAGGCGTGGATCGCGCGGTCGGTCCACTCGGCGATCCACGCCGGCTGCCCGCCGATCGTCACCCCGCCGCCGTTGCGCACCCCGCCCAGGTTGTCGCCTTCGATGCGCAGACGGCCGCTGTTGGCGACCTCCTCCTCCGACAGCGAAGCGATCTCCGGCGGACCGGTCAGCTGGCCGAACAGCTCGAAGGTGACGTCGTCGAGGTGCGGTCCGTGGACGTCCTCGTACACCTCCCAGCTCCCTCCGGCCAGGTCGTCTTTGAACCAGAAGTGGGAGCCTCTGGTGTAGCCGAAACCGTTCGAGCTCGAGAAGTTCCAGTAGCTCTCCATGACCACCTGGAAGCCGACGAAATGCCGCCCGGTCGCTTCGAACGGCGGCGACAGCGTGATGTCGAAGGTCCCGGGGTTGCCGTCGGTGAAGACGAGGTCGGGATCGTCGGCGTCGAGCAGATACTCGGCGACGACGGCGCCCGGACGGCCGTCGGCCGCGACGTCGTAGAAGCGCACCTCGACCCCCTGCACCTCGACCGGCGGCGGCGGCGGGAAGCCCTGACCGCCCTGCGCCCGCAGGCGGGTGACGACGCCGTCGAGGACGAAATCGTCGGCGATCTCGCGATCGACGGTGCTGCTGCGCACGCTCGGGCCGTAGGAGCTCTGGCCGTCGCCGTCCTGGTTCCACAGCAGGATCGGCCCGCCTTCCGCCGTCATCGCCGCGGCCGGCCCGGCGGCGACGGCCACCGCGAGGCAGCCGACGCTCACCACGAGCGCCATCGTCGGCCCACTGAACTTCGATCGCATCGCTGGAGTCTCCTCGAACATTCCGCGACGCAGATTGCTCGAGCGTGGATGACAGATCGATGAAGCCCCGTCGTCTACAATCGCCCGCGAGGACCGCCTCGCCCATCGGAGGGATCGCGTGCGACGACGGATGACCAAGATCATCGCCACCCTCGGGCCGGCGAGCGACGACGCCGACACCATCGCCGAGCTGGTCGATGCCGGCGTCGACGTCGCGCGCCTCAACTTCTCTCACGGCGACCACGACTGGCACCGGCAGACCGCCGAGCACGTCCGTCGCGCCTCCGAGGCCGCCGGCCGCCCGGTCGCGCTGCTGCAGGACATCCAGGGCCCGAAGATCCGTGTCGGCACCTTTCCGGGTGGAGCGGTCGAGCTCGCCGTCGGGGACGAGCTGCGGCTCGAAGCCGGCGAGCACGAAGGCGCCTCGGGGACGCTGGCGATCGGCTACGAGCACCTCGTCGACGACCTCGACTCGGGGCAGTCGATCCTGCTCGCCGACGGCCGGGTGCGGCTGGTCGTCGAAGGTAGCGACGGTGACGCCCTCACCGCTCGCGTCGTCGATCCCGGCACCGTCAAGGACCGGCAGGGAGCGGCATTCCCCGGCGCACCGCTGCGGGTGGCGACGGTGACCGACAAGGACCGCTCCGACCTCGCCTTCGGGCGCGAGCTCGGTGTCGACTACGTCGCGGCGTCGTTCGTGCGCACCGCCGACGACATCACCGAGGTCGCCGCGATCGCGGCGCCGGGAACGCCGATCATCGCCAAGATCGAGCTCGCCGCCGCCTACCAGCGGCTGAAGTCGATCCTCGACGTCGCCCACGGCGCGATGGTCGCCCGCGGCGATCTCGGCGTCGAGATGGAGCTCGAGCAGCTGCCGCGCGTCCAGCAGGACATCCTCTATCAGACCAACCGCGCCGGCGACGTGTCGATCACCGCCACCGAGATGCTCGAGTCGATGACCCGCTCGTGGCGTCCGACCCGCGCCGAGGTGACCGACGTCGCCAGCGCCGTTCTCGCCGGCACCGACGCGGTGATGCTGTCGGGAGAGACGGCCGTCGGCCGCCATCCCGCCCGGGTGGTGAAGATGATGGACCGCATCTGCCGCGAGGTCGAAGGGGGCCCCCGCCACCTCGACACCCCGAGCATCGATTTCCTGCAGGAGGAGGCGCCGGTGCCGTCCGCCACCACCCGCGCCGCGGTGGAAGCGGCGGCCGATCTCGAGCTCGACGCCATCATCGCCTTCACCGAGTCGGGGTCGACCGCCCGCCTGCTGTCGAAATACCGGCCGCGGGCGCGGGTGATCGCCTTCACCCCCGAGCCGTCGACCTACCGCAGGATGGCGCTCTACTGGGGGGTCGAAGCGCGGCTGTTCGAGCGCTTCGATTCGACCGACGAGATGCTCTCGTTCGCCGCCGCCAAGCTGGTCGAGGAGTCGATCTGCCGCCCTGGGGAGACGGTGGCGATGGTCGCCGGCATCCCTCCCAACCAGCGGGCGTCGACCAACTTCATGAAGCTCCACCAGATCGCCGACGGGTGAGCGAGAGGCCCGGCGCCGACGGCGATCGCGCCTCCCCCCGCCTGCCGCTCCACGTCTGGACGGTGTGGGCGCTCGCCTGGGCGCCGGCGTGCGACCTGATCGCCCGCCATCCGCAGTTCCTGGTCGCCAACGACCTCGGACCGGCGCGACTCGTCGTCGTCCTCGCCGCCGTGCTGCTGGTGCTGCCCCTGCCGCTGGTGGCGGCTGCCGCCGTGCTGCGCGCCCGACCGACGGCGGGGCCGCTCCTGCTCTCCCCCGGGGTGGCGCTCCTCACCTGCGCTCTCACCCGTCGCTGGCTTCCCGGGTGGTGGCCGCTCGCCGCCGCGGTGGCGGTGACGACGATCGTGATCGTCGCCTACCGGCGGCGCGCGGCGGTGCGCCGCTACTTCGATGCGCTCGCCCCCGTCGCGCTGGTCGCGCCGGCGCTGCTGCTGTGGAGCTCCAGCGGCCGACCGGCCGCCGCCGAGCGGGCGGCATCCGGCGCCCTCCCCGAGGGCGCTTCCACCGTCCGATCGATCGTCGTGGTGGTGCTCGACGAGCTGCCGATCACCACCCTGCTCGACGACGACGGTCGGCTCGACGGTCGCCGGTTTCCCGCGCTCTCCCGGCTGGCGGCCACCGCCACCTGGTACGACGACGTCGTGTCGGTCGCCTCCGACACCGCGCCCGCGGTCGGCGCTCTGTTGACCGGGCGGCGGCTGGACTCCGATCAGCCGGCGTCGTGGCGCCACCTGCCCGACAACCTCTTCACGCTGCTGGCTCCCCGCTACCGGATCCACGCCCTCGAGCCGGTCACCCGGTTGTGCCCGATCGAGCTCAACCGCTCGGTGCGGGCACGCCGGCGGCTCGGCGACTGGTCGGTGCTCGCCGACGTCGCCGTCGTCGCGCTCCACAGCTGGGTGCCGGAGGTTGGCGGCGAGTGGCTGCCGTCGATCCACACCGGCTGGGGAGGGTTCCTCGGCGACGGCGCCGGCCGACCCGGCGGCTGGCTCGCGCCGGCCGCCGGCGCCGCCGATCGCGTCGGGCAGTTCGAGGCGTGGCTCGACGGCATCGGACCCGCCGACGGAGGCGCCGGACCGGGGGACCTCTACTTCGCCCACCTCCTGCTCCCTCATCGTCCCTGGGCCTATCTGCCCGACGGCAGCGTCTACCGCCCCGACGGTCGCCACGAGGTGCGGGTGTCGATGAACCCCCGCTGGCCGGACGAGCCTGCGATCGTCGAGCGCGAGTTCCAGCGACACCTGCTGCAGGCCGAGTTCACCGACCGCCTGCTCGGCCGGCTGATCGACCGGCTGGTGGCGGTCGACCGCTTCGACGCCAGCCTGGTGATGGTGGTCGCCGATCACGGCATCAGCTTCCGCCCCGGCGAGCTGATGCGGCGGCGCGGCGAGCGCAACGTCGAGGACCTCGAGCAGGTGCCGCTGCTGATCAAACTGCCGTTCCAGTCCGAGGCGCGGCGACAGCCGCGTCAGGCGTCGACGATCGACGTCCTGCCGACGCTGCTCGACCTCATCGGCGCCGAGCCGCCCCCCCGGACCGCCGGCCGGCCGCTGGCGCCCGGCGCGGGAGCGGCCTCCATCCCGTCGCGAGCGTGGAGCGGGCTGCGCTATCGCCGGCAGGTGTTCGGCCCCCTGATCGACGGCGGCGAGCTGTTCGCCTTCGGCCCGGCGGCGCCGTGGGCGGGGAGGTCGCTGGTCGACGTCGACGCGCCGGTCCACGATCGCTGGTCGGTCGAGCTCCCCCGCGGCCGCGAGCTGCGGGTCGAGCGGCGCCCCGGCGCGCTGCCCGCCTGGGTGTACGGCTTCGTCGACGGCGCGACGGCGGCGGAGCGGCCGGCGGTCGCCCTGGCGGTCGACGGCGCGATCGTCGCCACCGCCGCCAGCTACCCACTCGGCGACCGGCTGCGCTTCAACGCCGTGCTGCCGCCCGCCGCGCTGCCGCCCGGCGACCACCGGCTCGATCTGCTGCTGATCGGCGGCGACGATCGACCGTTCCGCCCCCGCCCGGACTGATCGCTGGTCCGGGCCGCTCCTCCGGGCGTCTACCCCGGGCCGCTCCTCCGGGCGTCTACCCCGGGCCGCTACTCCGGGCCGCTGCTCCGGGGCGCTACTCCGGGCCGCTACTCCGGGCCGCGACTGCGGGCCGCTACTGCGGGCCGCACCTCCGGGCCGCTACTCCAGGCGGCGCCGGAAGCGGTGGCTGCTCGACACGTCGAAGCGGCTCTCGTCGGCGTGCCAGAGCAGGGTGTCGATGGCGATCGAGCCGTCGTCGATCGCGATCCAGAAGCCGGTGTTGCGGTCGCGCTCGCTGCCGCGCCCCCGATCCGAGGTCGTGGTGCCCGAGTGGGCGAGGATCATCGCCCGACCGACACCGGGATAGTAGGACTCGGCGCGCAGCGCGTACGCCTGGTGCAGATGACCCGAGAGGACCAATTCGACCCCCACCGCCGCGAGCGCGCGGACCAGCGGCTCGGCGTTGGCGAGCACCTTCTGGCTGCCGAAACGTGGTGCGGGCGCCATCTCGTGGTGGACGACCGCCACCTTGCAGCGGTTCTCGCCGGCACCGGCGAAGCGCTCCACCGCCCGCGCGATCTGCCGGCTGCTGACATAGCCCTCCTTGAGAGTCCAGTTCCACGCGCTGTTGATGCCGACGACGAACAGCTCGTCGTCCTCGAACACCGGCTCGAGGTCGTCGTCGAAGTGCTGGCGGTAGGCGGCGAACGGGGCGAACAACCTCTCGAGGAAGGCGGCGCGATACATCGGCACGTCGTGGTTGCCGGGGACGGCGATCACCGGCGAGGCGAGCGAGTCGACCCACCGCCGCGCCTGCCGGAACTGCTCCGGCTTCGCGCGCTGCGTCAGGTCGCCGGCCACCACCACCAGGTCGGGCTCGCGCTCCGCCACCAGCGCCCTCAGCGCCTCCGAGATCGCCGGTCGGTGCGGCGGCCCGAAGTGGATGTCCGAGACGTGGAGGAGAGTGCGCATCTCGACCGGTCGCGGGCTCCGCGGCCCCGCCGTGGCGGGAGCCGGCCCGGCTCAGCGCCGGGTGCTGATCAGTTGGTCGACGTTGTCGTTGATGGTGTCGGTCGCCCGCGCCTTCGCCGTCTCGAGGATCTCCTCGCCGCGGTCGCGCCCGATCAGGTAGCCGGCGATGCCCGCCACGATCAGCGACGGGATCGGGTACCGGCGCACCCAGTCCCGCCAGTCGATCGCGTCGGGGGCGAGCTCATCGACGAGGCTCTCGGCCTCCCACTGGCTCACGTCAGTGGCGGCGGCCGCGCAGCAGCAGGCCGATCAGAAACCCGGCGCCCGCCGCCATCAACACCGAACGACCGGGGTTGTCGCGGACGTACTCGTTGACGTCGTCGACCAGCTTGTCCATGTCCTTGCCGACCTTGTCGTACCCGTGCTTGAGGTTGTCGACGGCGACGCCGACCTTCTCTCGCGCCGCCTCGCCCGCCTTGCCGGCGCTCTGCTTCAGCTGCGCGCCACCTTCACGGGCGCGGGCCGCCGCCTCGCCGAACTTCTCCTTGGCCTGCGCCAGCCGCGCCTTGCCGTCCGTGGCCTCGTCGGCCACCGCTTCCAGCTCTTCCTTCTTTGCCATGATTCCTCCGATGTGACCCCGTCGGGGCGGGCGGTCAATCTACACTATCGGCCGAGGGCACGCTACAATCACCGCGCTCTTCGTGGGGCAGTAGCTCAGCTGGGAGAGCACCACGTTCGCAACGTGGGGGTCGGGGGTTCAAGTCCCCTCTGCTCCACCATCTTTCCTCGATGCTCCAACCCGAACCGTGGCTCGTGGTCGCCGCGCTCGCCGTCGGCGGCGCCGTCGGCTGGCTGCTCGGCCAGCTGGTCGGCTCCCGCCGCCACGAGCAGCAGCTGCTCGCCGGCGCCGAGCGGCTCTCCGCCGCCGAGGCGACGGCGCGAGCGGAGCGCGAGCGGCGCCTCGAGGCCGAGGCCGAGCTGCTGGCAACCGACGAGCGCGTCTCCGCGCTCGACCGCGACCTCGCCGTCGCCCGCGAGCGGATCGACAGCTCGACCCGCCTCTTCGAAGAGCAGCAGGCGTTCATCGAACGCTCCCGCCGAGAGCTCGAGGACACCTTCCAGTCGCTCGCTGCCGCCGCTCTCAAGGGGAGCTCCGAGCAGTTCCTCGCGCTGGCGCAGCAGCGGCTGGAGACCACGCGCACGCGGGCGACCGCCGACCTCGAGGAGCGGCGCAAGGCGGTCGAGAACCTCGTCCATCCGTTGCGCGAGACGCTGCAACGGCTCGAAGGGCGGACGGGCGAGCTCGAGCGCGCCCGGGCCGCCGAAAGCTCGCGGATCGGCGAGCAGATCGAGCAGCTGGCCCGCGCCACCAGCCGGCTTCAAGACGAGACGACGTCGCTGTCGACCGCGCTGCGCGGCAGCGAGCTGGGGGGGCGATGGGGCGAGGTGGCGCTGCAGCGGATCGTCGAGATCTCCGGGATGATCGGTCACTGCGACTTCCAGGAGCAGCTCACCCTCGGTGACGGCGCTCGACCGGACATGGTCGTCAACCTCCCCGAGGGACGGCGGCTCGCCGTCGACGCCAAGGCGCCGCTGAACGCCTTCCTCGACGCCTCCGCTGCCAAGGACCGCTCGGCGCGGCGCAAGGCGCTCGGCCGCTACGCCAAGGCTCTCCGGCAGCACGTCCGCCGGCTGGCGTCGAAGGACTACGCCGCCTCGCTCGGCGACGACACCGATTTCGTCGTCCTCTTCCTGCCCGCCGACGCCTTCCTGGGGGCGGCGTTCCGGGCCGACCCCGATCTCCAGATCGACGCCCTCCGCTCCAAGGTGCTGCTCGCGACGCCGACGACGCTGGTCGCCCTGCTGCGCACCATCGCCATCTACTGGCAGCAGCGGTCGATGGCCGACAACGCGGAGGCGATCGCCGAAGTCGCCCGCGAGCTCTACGACCGCGCCGCCAAGTTCAGCGAGGACCTGGCGTCGATCGGCAAGGGGCTGGTGAGCGCCGTCGACGCCTACGATCGGGCGATCGGCTCGTTCGACCGACGCCTGCGACCGATGGCGTCCAGGCTCGAGGAGCTCAAGGTCGCCGACGGCGCCCGCCGCGAGCTGGCGACGCCCGAGCTGGTCGCCCGCCGGCCGCGGATGCTCAAGAAGACCGACGCCTGATCACTCGTCGTCGCCGATCATCGGCACGAACCGCACCGGCACCACGTGCCGGCGCTCGAGCTTCCCCTCGCCGGTCTTGACCAGCAGCTCCAGCTGCTGCACCGCTCCCGCCCCGACTGGGATGACCATCCGGCCGCCGATGCCGAGCTGCTCCACCAGCGCCTGCGGCACCCGCGGCGGCGACGCGGTGACGATGATGGCGTCGAAAGGCGCCTTCTCCGGCCAACCGCGGTAGCCGTTGCCGGTGCGGACCTCGACGTTGTCGTAGCCGAGGTCCTCCAGCAGCCGGCGGGCCTCGTCACCCAGCTCCTCGCGGATCTCGATCGTGTAGACCTCGGCCGCCAGCTCGCCGAGGACCGCCGCCTGGTAGCCCGAACCGGTCCCAATCTCGAGCACCCGCTCGCTGCCGTCGAGCTCGAGCAGCTCGGTCATCAACGCCACGATGTAGGGCTGCGAGATCGTCTGTCCCTGGCCGATCGGCAGCGGGTAGTCGACGTAGGCGTCGTCGCGCTGCGACGGCGGCACGAAGCGATGCCGGGGGATGGTCAGCATCGCCTCCAGCACCCCTCGATCCTCGACGCCGCGGCGCACGATCTGTTCCTCGACCATCTGGCGGCGTAACGGCTCGAACGGATCTGGCATCGACGACTCCTGCGCGGGTGCCGAGGTCGCGACGACGGCCGCAACGGCGATCACCGCCCACCCCGATCGGCGCCGTCGGGCGGCGCGGCGCGGGCGCCCCACGTCCTCCCCGCGGGACACCGCCGTCCGCTCGGCCGGCGTCGCGGGGGGTGCGGTCGAGGGCGAGGTCCGTCGCAACGTCATCGGTGTATGCTCGGCGGCCATTCTGACAACCTGAGGAAGCAAATGCCAAGCCAGGTTCGGCGATGAGCGAGTCGACGCCACCACCGCCCTCCCTGTGGGCCGACGTCCGAGCCGCCATCGCCGGGACCGCTCAGGACTTCACCCGCGGCAGCATCGGTCGCGCGGTGCTCATCCTCTCGATCCCGATGATGATCGAGATGGTCGGGCAGTCGATCTTCGGCATCGTCGACGCCTACTTCGTCGGCCGCCTCGGCGAGGCGCCCCTCGCCGGCGTCGCGCTCACCGAATCGCTTCTCTACC
>JBPEXA010000736.1:0-3124 GCA_052032135.1 Thermoanaerobaculia bacterium
GGGGACCAGCCGCCGCCACTGCGCGGTCGGCCGCATCACCTATCCGCGCTCGAAGGGGGACGGCTCTGCACACGATCTCCCGGAGCGCGGCTGGCTGCTCTACATCAAGGCGTCGCTGACCGGCGACGAGCCGGAGGACGTCAGCCAGTACGGCGTCGCCCATCCGGAGTTCCCCCACCAGACGACCCTCGACCAGTTCTTCGACGAGTCGCAGTTCGAGAGCTACCGCCGCCTCGGCCTCCACATCGGGCGGCGCGTTCTGTGTGACATGCCGGTCGGGGACGCTGACAACTGGGAGGCGATCTTCAAGGGCCTCTACCAGCGGTGGTACACCCCGACGGTGCCGGTCGAGGCGTCGTTCGCGCAGCACGGCCGGGTGCTCGTGTCGCTCTTCAACGAGCTCGGCCAGACGCCGGAGCTCGCCTTCCTGGCACCGCAGATCTACCAGGAGTGGGACGGCCTCGGGGACGGCGGCAGCGGCGTGCCGGCGACCGCCGAGGAGCGCCGCGCCGGCTTCTTCTACTGCAACTCGCTCATCCAGCTGATGGAGAACGTCTATCTAGAGCTGCGCCTCGACGACGAGCACTCGAGCCCCGACAACCGCGGGTGGATGCAGCTGTTCCGTCGCTGGGCGGGCGCCCCGATGCTGCAGGCGACCTGGGCGATCTCGGCCGGCACCTACGGCTCGCGCTTCCAGAGCTTCTGCGAGCGGCGGCTCGGCCTCGAGCAGGGGACGATCGCCTTCGACGATCTCGACGCCCCGACCGAGCAGCACGTCATCGATCGGCTCGCGGTCCACCTGCCACACGAGACCGCCGCCGAGATCGCCCAGCGCAGCGCGCTCGAGGACGTGCGCTGGCACCAGCTGCTGCTCGGCGCCCCCGGCATGCGCTTCCCGATCGGCTTCTGCGTCCTCGCCCGGAAGGAGGACGGCGCCGGCTACGTCTACTACCTGTTCGTCGACCACGACCTGCGCCGGACCGGCCTCGCCGAGCGGGGTCTGCGCTCCCTGCAGCGGGAGCTGCACGATCGCGGCCTCGAGCTGCGCATCTCACGGCAGGCGGAACACCGCCTACTGACCGTCGACGACCACCGCTGGCTCGCCTTCCAGCACTTCTTCGCCGGGTCGATCGACCCGTCGGCCGGCGGCTAGCGGCGGCCGCGGGCGCGCAGCGCCTCGATCGCCGCCTGTCGCACCTTGAGGCTCGGATCGTCGCCGGCGAGCCGCTCGAGGACCGCCTCCCCCTCGTCGCCGCCGAGCGCGGCGAGCGCCTTGACCGCCTCGATCATCGCGTCCTCCTGCTGCTCCGGGGTGATGCCCGGCACCTGGGCCGACAGCTGGCGGTCGAGCATCTCGGTCAGCACCGGCAGGCCGACGTCGCTGCCGAGGCGGGCGAGCGCCAGCGCGGCGTTCCACCGCACGTCGGCGACCGTGTCCTCCAGCATCACCCGCAGGCGCGGCTGCGCCTCCGGCAGGCCCAGCTCGCCGAGCGCGTAGGCGGCCGTCTTGCGGATCCCCGGATCGCGGTCGTCGGAGGCGTCGAGGATCGGCTCGAGGGCGCGGTCGTCGCGCAGCATCCCCAGCGCCCACAGGCTGTAGATCTTGAGCTCGTCGTCGGCACTGTCGAGCGCCGCGGCGAGATCGTCGAAGGCGGCCGGGTCCCGGGTGTAGCCGAGGACCAGCGCCAGGTAGCGCTTCATGTCCTCGTTCTCGGCGGCGGCGAAGATCTCGCGCACCTGCTGCCCGAGGCCGGGGGTCTGGTCGAGCGCCTCGGGGTCGGCGATCAGGATCTTCGCCAGCTCGTAGGCGGCCTGCGCCCGCCGCGGCTTCGACCAGTGCTGGAGGTCGTCGAGGTAGTCCTGGGTCGAGTCCTGCTCGTAGGCGATCCAGCCGAAGCCGATGAAGACCACCACGCAGGCGATCACCACCAGCAGCGGGACCACGAACAGTCCCATGAAGCTGCGCAGCGCGCTCGGCTCGTCGGGCTCGATCTCGCTCGGGGCGAGCGGGTCGGGATATGCCGGCTCGTCCGCGGGGGCGGCGTCGGGGCTGGCGGGTCGCTCCTCGTCCATCTGGCCGGGAGCTTACCGGAGGTGGATCCGCTACGCCGCTCGCTCTTGCGCCAGCGGGGCGTAGACCTCGATGGCGCCCGGTACGCTGCGGCACTCGAGCGGCGTCGTCGTCGCCAGCTCGCCGTCGATCGTCACCTCGCACGGGCTCGCGGTGCGGACACGGACGTGATCGGAGCTCAGCAGCTCGATCTTCTCCGGCGTCTCGTCCTTGCGCGTCCCCCAGCGCAGGGCGAAGAACTTCCTCAGCAGCTGCCACGGCGTCTGCGGCTTGATCACCAGAATCCGCAGCTGGCCGTCGTCGACCGCGGCGTCTCGCGACACCGTCATGCCGCCGCCGTAGTGCACGCCGTTGGCGATCGTGATCTGCAGGAACGACGTCTTCTTGCGGGTGCCGTTGACCTCGAGGATCGCCCGCCGGGTGCGCCAGTCGCCGATCCCCTCGATGGCGCTCGACAGGTAGGCGAGCACCCCCAGCCGCTGCTTGCGCTCGCCGTCGAGGCGGCGGGTGAGCTCGGGACCGAGGCCGATGCCGGCGGCGTTGAGGAACCAGCGGCCGTTGGCCATTCCGAGGTCGACCTGCCGCAGCGACCCTTCGACGACGACGTCGACCGCTTCCTCGGGATCGAGCGGGAGGCCGAGCGCCCGAGCGAAGTCGTTGCCGGTGCCGAGCGGCAGCACGCCGAGCGGCACCCCGAGGTCGATCACCTCGGGGAGCAGGCGGTTGAGCGTGCCGTCACCGCCGCCGATCACGACGCGCTCGAGCCGGTCGCCGAGCGCGGCGACCACCTCGTCGAAGTCGTCCTCACCGAGCCGGTGGATGACGACCGGGCCGAGGCGATGCAGCTTCTCGACGAACGGCTCGCAGTCGATGCAGTCGCCGGCGCGGCTCTTCGGGTTGATGCACAGCAGCGTCGTCATGGCGCCTCGTCAGCCGGTCCGACGGTGGAGGGCTCGATGGGCGAACCAGGTGACGAAGGCGACCAGCAGAATGCTGACGACGATGCCACCGATCAGGAAGCCGCCCTGGAGCGCGGCGGGCCGCGCTTCCGAC
>JBPEXA010000737.1:0-1780 GCA_052032135.1 Thermoanaerobaculia bacterium
GGTCTGCTGTTCGCCTACCATGGCGACCTGGAAGTGCGGCGATGACGACAGCGCTCTACCTGCTCGCGCTACAGGGGGTGATCGGCGCCTTCGACACCCTCTATTACCACGAGTGGCGGGCGCGACTCCCGGCCCGCGGCCGGCGCGCGGCGCCGGAGCTGGGGCTCCATGCGGCGCGCGATCTGTTCTACGGCATCCTGTTCGCCGGTCTCCCGTGGTTCGCGTGGCGGGGAGGGTGGGCGGTCGCCCTGGCGGTGGTGATCGTCGCCGAGATCGCCCTCACGCTGTGGGACTTCATCGTCGAGATCGCGGTGCGCAAGGATCTCGGCGACGTCTACGCCGGAGAGCGGGTGACGCACGCGGTGATGGGCATCCTCTACGGCGCCATGCTGGCCACGCTGGCGCCGACCTGGTGGGACTGGTGGCAGAGCCCGACCGCTCTCGTCTTCGAGCCCGCACCGGTGGCGCCGTGGCTGCGCTGGGCGTTGACGGCGATGGCGGCGGGCGTGCTGCTGTCCGGCCTTCGCGATCTCTACGCCGCGCTCGGGCTGCCCCACGGCGACTGGCCGTGGGAGGGGTCGGAAGACTGGTGACCGCTGGGACGATGCCTCGCCGGCGCCTGCACCGCGCCACCTTCGTCGCTGCCGGCCTCTACAACCTCGGCTGGGGGACGCTCACCGCCGTCCATCCGAGCTGGTTCTTCCGTTGGGCCGGCATGGAGCCGCCCCGCTATCCGGAGATCTTCGCCTGCCTGGGCATGGTGATCGGTCTCTACGGGCTGCTCTACCTCGACGTCGCTCGCCGGCCCGAGGAGGGGGGGTTGATCGCCGCCGTCGGTCTCACCGGCAAGCTGTTGGGGCCGGCGGGCTTCTTGGTCGTGCTGGCCGGCGGCGACTGGCCGCTCGACGCCGGGTGGTTGATCGTCTTCAACGACCTCGTCTGGTGGCTGCCCTTCGGGCTCTATCTGTGGGACGTCGCGCGCTGGCGCCGGCGTCGAGGCGGTGCGCGCGAACCGAGCCCGAGGGGAGGGTGAATCGCGATGGCTCTGTTCACCTCGTCTCGCGAGCGCGCGCTCTGGTTGTGGGCGGCGGCGGTGCTGGCGGCAATCTACTCGACCGTGGCGCTGGCCGGCCGGCTCGCCGAGCTGCTGCGCCGGCAGAATCTGATGGGGATCACCTTCGCCGTCGCCTTCGTGCTGCTGATCGTGGTGATCGTCAGGGTGTCGGTGCGGCGGCGGCCGGGGCGGCACGAGATCTGGGCTGCGATCGGGGTCGCGGCGGTCTACGGCATGGCCTTCTCCCGCATGGGGGTGGCCGCCGAGCGCACCCACCTGGTCGAGTACGGCCTGCTCGCGGTGCTCGTCTACCAGGCGCTGCTCGAGCGCCGTGACAACGGCGGCGGGGTGCGCCGGCCGGCCTTGCTCGCGGTGGTCGCGACCGGCCTGCTCGGCTGGCTCGACGAGGGGATCCAGTCGCAGGTCCCGGGACGCGTCTACGACCGTTTCGACGTCGTCGTCAACGTCCTCTCGGCGGTGATGGCGGTGAGCGCCAGCGTGGTGATGGCGTGGGCGCGCCGCAAGGTCGACGGCTCGTCAGACCCCTGACGGTGTCGGCAGCGGCGTCCTGCACAGAGGACATCGAAGCTGTTGCCATCACCCGGGAGCGAGGCGGAAGTCCCTGAGGTGCAGGCGGTTGCGTCCGCTGGCACCGGCATTGCCTCCACGGTTCGATGACAGGAGGTCGCCATGAGACGCCACCGCCCCTTCGCTGCCCTCGCCCTG
>JBPEXA010000738.1:0-2030 GCA_052032135.1 Thermoanaerobaculia bacterium
CAGGACGTCGGCCAGCTCAGCCGGCATAGAAGGCTCGCAACGCCTCGAGCTTCTGGTGAGCACGGCCGTCGGCGATCGCCGCGCGAGCCGCCTCGACGCCGTCGATCAGGGTGTCGGCCACCGCGCCGACGTAGAGGGCGGCGCCGGCGTTGAGCACCGTGACGTCGGTCAGCGGCCCGGCGTGGCCCTCGAGGACCTCCAGCATCGCTGCCGCGTTCTCTTCGGGGTCACCGCCGGCGAGCGCGGCCTCGGCCACCGTCTCCAGCCCCAGCTCTCCAGGCTCGATCGCGTACTCGCGCACGCTCCCGCCCCGGACCTCCGCCACCATCGTCGGCCCGGTGAGGGTGATCTCGTCGAGGCCGTCGACGCCGTGGACCACCATCGCCCGCCGGCTGCCGATGCGCAGCAAGGCGTCGGCGAGCGTCCGCACGCGGTCGGCGGCGTAGACGCCGATCAGCTGGCGTCTCGCTCCCGCCGGATTGGTCAGCGGACCCAGCAGATTGAACACCGTCCGCACGCCGAGCGCCTGGCGGACCGGCATCACCTCGCGCATCGCGGGGTGCAGCCGGGGGGCGAACAGAAAGGCGATGCCGATCTCGTCGAGCGCCGCCGCGGCTCGTTCGGCGGGCACGGCGACTTTGACCCCGAGGGCCGCCAGCACGTCGGCGCTTCCCGACCGGCTCGACACCGACCGGTTGCCATGCTTGGCCACCGGGGCGCCGGCGGCCGCGGCGACGAAGGCCGCGGCGGTCGAGATGTTGAACGTCCCCTTGCCGTCGCCGCCGGTGCCGCAGGTGTCGATCGCCTCGGTCTGCGCATGGTCGATCGTCACCACCCGCTGCCGCATCGCCCGCGCCGCGCCGACGATCTCGGAGACCGTCTCCCCCTTGACCGCCAGCCCCATCAGCAGCGCCGCCTTGCACGGCTCGTCGAAAGCGCCGTCCATCAGCTGGCCGAACAGCTGCTCGATCTCCTGAGCGTCGAGGTCGTCGCCGTCGATCAGCCGCCCGAGCGCCCGCTGGATCGAGATGCCCGCGTCATCCGCCATCGCACTCCTCCACGAAGTTGGCCAGCAGCCGCGGCCCGGCGGTGGTGAGGATCGACTCGGGATGGAACTGCACCCCCCAGTAGGGGAGCCGGCGGTGGCGCATCCCCATCAGCACGTGGTCATCCGTCCACGCCAGCGGCTCGAGCTCGCGGGGGATCGTGTCGGGATCCACCGCCAGGCTGTGGTAGCGGGTCGCCTCGAACGGCTGCGGCAGCTCGCGGAAGATGCCGATCCCTTCGTGATGAACGACCGAAGTCTTGCCGTGAACGAGCTGCGGCGCCCGGCCGACGACGCCGCCGAAGGCCTGAGCGAGCACCTGGTGCCCCAGGCAGACGCCGAGCAACGGCTGTTCAGGGCGGGCGGCGACCAGCTCGAGACAGACGCCGGCGTCCTCAGGGCGACCGGGCCCCGGGGAGAGGATGATGCCGGCCGGCTCACGGTCGAGCAGCTCCGCGGCCGTCAGCTCGTCGTTGCGGACCACGTCGACCTCGATCCCCGCCGCCAGCAGCTCCTGCACCAGGTTCCAGGTGAAGGAGTCGTAGTTGTCGATCATCAGGATCATCGGCTCTGCGCCAGCCTCACCGCCGCCAGCAACGCGGCCGCCTTGTTCTCGGTCTCCAGCTCCTCGGCCCGCGGTTCGGAGTCGGCGACGATGCCGGCCCCCGCCATCACCGAGACCTTGCCGTCCCGCACCACCAGCGTCCGAATCGTAATGCAGGTGTCGAGATCGCCGGAGAACGACAGGTAGCCGATCGCCCCGGCGTAGGGGCCGCGGGACTCCGGTTCGATCTCGTCGATGATCTGCATCGCTCGGATCTTGGGCGCGCCGGAGACGGTGCCGGCCGGAAAGCAGGCGAGGAGCGCGTCGAGCGCGTCCCGACCTTCCGCCAGGACGCCCTCGACGCTCGAGCAGAGGTGCATGACGTGGCTGTAGCGCTCGATCGCCATGAAGTCGCGGACCATCACGGTGCCCGGAGCCGAC
>JBPEXA010000074.1:0-4314 GCA_052032135.1 Thermoanaerobaculia bacterium
TTGGCGAGCTGGTACCAGGCGTCCGGGTTGCGGGGATCCTCCTGCGTCGCCTGCTCGAAGTACTTGAGCGCCTGCACGCGGTTGCCCTTCTTCAGCTCCTGGCGGGCGCGCTGGATGTAGACCCGCGACACCTGGTTCTCGTCCGACTCCGTCGATCCCGCCTTCTGGGAGAGCTCGAGGTCGTGCTGTCGACGCCGCTCGGTGTCGCTGAGGGTGTTGAACGCCTCGGTCACCAGCTGGAACTCGACCTCTGCCGCCCGCTTCTCGTCGCCGTGGAAGCGGTCGGGATGGCGCTCGCGCGCCAACGTCAGGAATCGCTGACGGATCTGGCGAGCGGTCGCGTTCCTCGGAACGCCCAGAATTGCGTAGTAGCTGGTGCTCATACCGGCGTATCGTCCTCGCGACCGCCCCCCCTACTGGATCTTGATTCTATACAACCGCAGAGCCCGGGTCCGTGCCGCCTCCGACACGTTCCGGTTGCGCGACAGCAGCTGCAGGTGCCGCGCGGAGAGGCGCGGCAGCAGCTTCATCACCACGTTCACCGGAGTTCGCGGATTCTGGCACAAGGCGTGGATCACTTTGTACTTGCGGGCCCACTTCTTCGAGTTCGCGATATGGGTCAGCACGTCGTCGATGACGATGCGGCTCAGCGCGATGCGCTCCACCTCCGGCTCGGTGATCGGGCTGGTGGTCATGATCGCCAGCGCCACGGTCGGGTTCTGATCGCGAATCAGGATCCTGCGCAACAGAGGGGTCGCCCCCCGCGCCAGCTTCATGCGGACCGGCACCGACAGCGATCGGATCTTGATCTCGCTCGCCTTCCACAGGTCCTCGAGCTCGTCGTCGCTCTTGCCGTCCTCCACCGCCTGGAAGTGGGCGCGGATCTCCGCGACCTCCGGATCGTCCGCCTCGACCTCCGGCTCGACCTCGACGATCTCGCCCGCTTCGACCGCTGCCAGACGCCGGACGTGGGGAAGGAGATGCTCGCGGTACTCGGCGATGCGACGCACCGCGTAGCTCGACAGCTTCGGGTTGTCCTCCAGCGCGTCGAGGATCTCCGGCTGCTCGACGATCGCATCCTGGCGCAGCAGCAGCACCTCCTGCTGATCCGCCTCCAGCCCGCCGGCCATCGAGATCAGCAGATCCCTCGGCACGTCGCGACGCCGGAGGATCGACTCGACGATCACCGGGTGCTGGTCGGGACGGGCATAGAAGTGCAGCACCGCTTCGGTCGGGTCCTCGGCGAGGACCGACGCCACCATCTTCGGATCCGTCTCCTCGAGGCTGCGGCGGGCCGTCTCGGCGAGCTCGCCGTCGGCTCCACACGCCATCGCCACCTGCGCGTCGAGCAGCTCGGCCAGCGGCATCGGCGCCAGGCCGGCCGCCACGAGTCGCTGGACCTTCGGGTCGTCGCTGGCGAGGAGCTGGCGTCCGGGATCTGCGGACGGGCCGCCGGCGCTCACTCCCGGCCTCCACCCGCATCGAGGTCGTCGACCGAGATGCGGATGTCGCGAGCCACCCTGCCGGGGCGGAAGGTCGGCATCTCGAACGGCCGCCCGTTCACCTCGATCCGCACACCGCCCGGATTGCCGAGAGTCAGCGCGACCACCCTCTGCGCCTCGATCTGCAGCGCCTCCCCCTGCACGTGGAGCTCGCTCAACCGGCGGCGACCGTCGACCGTCGCCTCCACCCAGCAGTCCTCGGTGAAATCGAGCGTGACGACGAGCGGAGCGGCGAGGGCCGCCGGCTCGTCGGCCGGCGCCGTCGCCGAGCCGTCGTCGCCGCCGGCGGTGATCGGCTCGCTCGACGGCGGCGGCGCCGACCCGACCGTCGTCGATGCCGCGGCAGCCGGCGGCGTCACGACGGCCTCCGGCCCCGCCTCGCTCGAGTTGCGCTCCGCCCAGAAGCCGACGAAGCCGATGACCGCGAGGGCGGCGACGAGGCCGATCGCCAGCAACAGGCCCGACGTCCATTCGAAGGGGGCGACCCGCTCCCGCGAGGGCGCCTCGCCGGCACTCTCCTCCTCGCCGTCCTGGCGAGCGGTCAGGTAGGAGTTGACCACCTCGTCGGGGTCGAGGCCGACGTAGGCTGCGTACTCGCGCAGGAACCCCTTGGCGAACACCGGCGCTGGCAGCACGTCGAACCGCTCGTCCTCCAGCGCTTCGAGGTAGCTGCGACTGATCTTGGTGGTTTCCGCGATCTCGGCGAGCGAGACCTCGCGCATCTCGCGCTCGCGCCGCAGCCACCCGCCGAAGCCGGTCGCCTCGCCCGCCCGGTCACCCTCCCACGGCGTCGGTCGCTTCTTCTTGGTCTCCGTCTCGCTCATCTCGGGTCACGAGGGCCGGGCCGTCGCACCGCGCGAAGGCATACAATCCGGAGTCTGCGCCGACTGGGACCTCGACCGTTCCTCTGAAATGACGATACCAAGAGCTGTCAGAAAGTATATCGAAGCAGGCCGCCTCACCGAGGTGGAGAGCGCCTGGCTGGCGCGTCTCGAGGAGGCCCCCGAGGACCTCGACTTCTTCGTCGCCGGCGCCCGAGCCCTCAAGGGCGCCGGGGAGGACGACGCGGCCGCGACCCTGCTGGAGCTCGTCGACGACGAGTGGCGGGAGCGGGGGCGCGAAGCGGCGAGGCTCGAGCTGTTGGAGGCGGTGGGGCCGCTGCTCCACCCCGAGCCCGCGGAGCTCCACGCGGCGATCCTCGACACCCTGGGCCGGTTGTACAGCGACTCGCCGAGCTTCGAGGGTCTCGCCGAGCATGTCGGCCTCCACCGGGCGATCGAGGACATCCCCAAGAGCTGGACGAAGGTGGCGTACCTGCGCGACCTGCTCCAGTACGAGGTCGGCGCCATCGTCGCGATGGAGGGGAAAGGCGCCGGACGGGTCGTCGAGGTGAATCTGGAGCTGGGCAATTTCAAGGTCGACTTCGAGCGCAGCCCTGGGTTGAGGGTCGGCTTCAAGGGGGCGGCCAAGTTGATGGAGGCGCTCCCTCCGGACCACGTGCTGCGGCGGAAGCTCGAAGCGCCCGAGGAGCTCGAGCGCCTGAAGAAGGACGATCCGGGGGCGCTGCTGCTCGTCACCCTCGGCAGCTATGCCGAGCCGCTCAACGCCAAGGGGGTCCGCGAGGCGCTGCAGGGAGTGGTCGGCGAGACGGAGTGGTCGTCGTGGTGGGCGGCGGCGCGCAAGCACCCCCAGGTGATCGTCAGCGGCAAGGGGGCGCGCCAGACCTACAGTGCCGCCGCCTCCAGCGCCGACGCCGAGGCGGAGGTGCTCGCCTCCTTCGACGCTGCCGATCACGACGGCAAGCTCGAGATCTACGCCCGCAACGCCGCTCGCAACGCCGAGCTTCGCGACGGCCTCGCCGAGCGGCTGGTCGCCATCGCCGAGCAGGCCGCGATGCGCAACACCGAGCTGCGCTTCGCGATCGCGCAGGCGGTGCGCGACACCCCGGCGTTCGATCCGCAGGCGCCGTGGGCGCCCGACCAGCTCGTCAACGAGGCGAGCGCGCCCGCGGCCCTGGTCGCGCAGATCGAGGACCGCGCCCTTCGCGAGGTGGCGCTGCGGCGCATCCGTGAGCTGCGGTCCGACTGGTCCGAGGTGTTCGTCGCGCGGCTGCCGGAGGAGGAGGATCCGAAGCTGCTCGACCTGATGGCCGACGAGCTCGACGGCGACGACCGACTCCTCGAGTTCTACGATCGGACGACGAGCCACGCGCGCAAGGCGCCGGCCGCCTTCGTCTGGATGGCGGAGCGCGCCGTCAGCGACGACGCCATCGTCTCGCGCAAGCCGATCCGACTCCTCCAGACGCTGACCACGTCGACGCTGCCAAAGGAGCTCGAGCCCTACAAGAGCCGTCTCAACAAGCTGCTCGACGACGGCGGGCCGCTGGCGCGGCTCGTCCAGCACATCGAGGCCGAGCAGGCGAGGCGGGTCGAGGAGATGCTCCGCCGCGCCCCGCTCGAGGACTACCTCCGGCAGCCGTTGATCAACGCCCTCCACCTCCGCTTCCCCGAGCTTCGACCGGAGGACGAGGCGCCGCTCTACGCGCTCCCCGACTCGATCGCCGCCCGCCGGGAGGAGCTGCGGCAGCTGCGCGAGGAGGAGATCCCGGCCAACCGGCGGGCGATCGAGGAGGCGCGAGAGCTCGGCGACCTGCGCGAGAACTTCGAGTACAAGTCCGCCCGCCAGCGCCACGAGTACCTCAACGCCCGCCAGGCCGCGCTGCAGGCCGATCTACGGCGCGTGCGCCCCATCGACCTCGACCGCGACGAGGTCGACGAGGTGCGGGTGGCGTCGAACGTCGTGCTCGTCGACG
>JBPEXA010000075.1:0-6566 GCA_052032135.1 Thermoanaerobaculia bacterium
CGCCGGCGCCGCCGCGCGGCTTGACGATGAGCGGGTAGCCGACCGCGTGGGCGAAGTCGAGCGCCGCGGCGACCGAGTCGACCCCCAGCGACTGCGCGCACGGGATGCCGGCGGCGCGCAGCGCCTCCTTCATCGCCGGCTTGTCACGGCACAGATAGGCGGTCTCGACCGAGGTCCCCGGGATACCGCACGCCGCCCGCACCTTGGCGACCGGCAGGATGTGCGCCTCCACCGTCGCCTCCAGCCGATCGACCCATCCGCGCCCCTGCACCCGGCGCACGGCGTCGAGCATCGCCCCCTCGTCGCACACCGACCCGACCTGCTCGTAGCCGTGGAGCTTCTCCCGCACCGCCGAAGGCAGGGCTTCGAACGGAGCCTCGCCGATCGCGGTGACGGTCGCGCCGACCGCGTGGAGCGCCTCGACGAAGCGAGGTTGGTTGGCCGGAAACGCCGGCTCGACGAAGATCACGTGCACGAACGGGCGCGAATCTACTATAAAGACGCGATGCCGGAGACCACCCTGCTCGGGCCGCAGCGGCAGCGGCCGACGGTGACCCGGATCGCGCGGGGCCTCGGCGAGCGGGTCGCCCTGGTGACGGCCGGCTGGCAGGAGCACGAGAACGACCCGCCGCCGCGCGGCCTCGGTCGCCGCGGCCACAACCTCGGCATCTACCGGCGCTCCGAACGGGTGTTCGACGAGGACCGCGAGCTGGCGGCGGCGCACCGCGAACGACAGCTCGAGCTCAAGCGGCTGCAGCGGCTCTATCGGATGCGCCTCGACCACGCGATCGCCGCCTGGCGGGAGCTCACCGACCTCGCCGCCCGAGAGGGGGCGGTGCGGGTCGACGACGACGAGCTCGACCACGCCGTCGGGGCGATTCGGGCCCTCGATCGCCACCACCAGCAGCGGGTCGACGCCGTCCACGCCGCCTTCGAGCGGCGATGGCGGCCGTCGGAGCGCCCGTCGGTGCAACGTCAGCGCCGGGAGCTCGCCGAGGAGCTCGAGGAGCTCGACACCGTCGTCGTCGCCGGCGGTCACGTCGCGGTCCTCCTCAACCGCCTCCGCCTCTTCGACTTCGATCGCCTCATCGGCGAGCGCCGCATCGTCGCCTGGTCGGCGGGCGCCATGGTGCTGGCGCGGCGGGTCGTGCTGTTCCACGACCGCCCGCCGTGGGGGGAGGGCAACGCCGAGCTGCTGGACGCCGGCCTCGCCGTCTGCGGCGAGCTGCTGCCGCTGCCGGACGCCGCGCGGCGCCTCGACCTCGACAGCGCCCCGCGGGTGTCGCTGCTCGCGCGGCGGTTCTCGCCGCTGCTCGCCGTCGGGCTCGACGAGCGGTCGTGCATCACCTTCGACGGCGACGGGTGGCGCGCCAGGGGGGCGTCGCTGCTCGACGAGTCCGGGGAGGTCCGGCGCCTCGACGACGACGGCTGGGAGGAGATCGGGTGACCGCCTTCGACGCCGCCGAGCTGCTGGCGGGGCCGGCCCCCTCCGACGCCGAGATCGACGCGCTGCTCGAGGGACACGACTTCCCGCTGGTCAGCGACGGCCGCGCCGTCTTCGCCTACCGCGGCAAGGCGGAGGCGGTGCACCTGCGGCACTGGATCTACGGACTGCCGTCGACGCAGCCGTTCCACCGCGTCGGCGACAGCGACCTCTGGCTGCTGACGCTCGAGATCCCGGCCGCCTCGCGGGTCGAGTACAAGATCGAGCTCACCCGCGACGGCCGCCGGAAGCTGATTCGCGACCCGCTCAACGAGCTGCGGGCGCACGACCCGTTCGGCGCCAACTCGGTGCTCCACAGCTCCGGCTACCGCGTGCCGCCGTGGGTCGAGCCGCTGCCGGGCACCCGCGCCGGATCGCTGCTCGAGCTCGAGTTCGCGAGCGCCGCGTTCGGCGACCAGCGGACGGTGCAGGTCTACCTCCCGGCACGCCGCCGCCGCCGCCGGCGCTACCCGCTGCTGATCGTCCACGACGGCAGCGACTACGTCCGCTACGCCGCGTTGACCACCGTGCTCGACAACCTGATCGAGGCGCTCGAGATCCCGCCGCTGATCGTCGCGCTGTCCGACTCGCCGAAGCGGCTGGTCGAGTACGCCGCCGACCCCCGCCACGGCGACTACCTGGTCGGCGATCTCCTCCCCCGTCTCGAGCGCGAGCTGCCGATCCTCGAGGGACCGGCGTCGCGGGGGGTGATGGGGGCGAGCTTCGGCGCCGTCGCCGCCCTCGCCGCCGGCTACCGACACCCCGGCGTCTTCGGGCGGTTGCTGCTGCAGTCGGGGTCGTTCGCCTTCAGCGACGTCGGCGAACGCCACCAGCGAGGGCCCGCCTTCGATCCGGTGGTGCGCTTCGTCAACGGCTTCCGGGAGCAGCCGAGCTGTCCCGCCGAGCGGATCTTCGTCTCCTGCGGCGTCTACGAGTCGCTGATCTACGAGAACCGCTCGATGGTGCCCGTGCTGCAGGCGACCGGGGCCGAGGTCCGCTACGTCGAGGCGCGCGACGGCCACAACTGGGAGAATTGGCGCGACCGGCTGCGCGAAGGGCTCTCCTGGCTGTTCCCCGGTCCGCTGTGGATGGTCTACGAGTGACCTCGCCGCTGCCGTCGCTCGGCTATGATCGCCCCCTTCGCTGAGAGGAGCGCCGGTGGCCGACATCACTCGCAAGATCGGTTTGTCGCTGGGAGCGGACATCTGCTGGCCGCTCTGCTACGAGGAGCTCGTGCGGCAGCTCGACCTGGCGCTGCCGATCGACGGCGACGTCGTCCGCTTCGCCGTCGAACGGGTGACCATCGAGCCGTTCGCGCTGCGGCAGCCGTGCCCCTACGACGTCGTCCTCGACCGCCTGACCCACTGGTACTTCCCGAGTCGGGAGTGGATCAAGAAGGCGGTGCTGATGGACGAGCTCTACGTCTTCAACAATCCGTGGTCGATCCAGTCGATGGAGAAGCAGACCACCTACTGCGCGATGATGCGCCTCGGCCTGCCGGTCCCCGACACTTGGATGGTGCCGCCGAAGTCGTACGAGCCGCGCGACGATCTCGAGCCGATGCTGCGCCGCTACGCCAGGCTCTTCGACATCGGCGAGGTCGGCAGCGAGCTCGGCTACCCGCTGTTCATGAAGCCGTACGACGGCGGTGCCTGGGTCGGGGTGCAGAAGATCGACGACGAGGCGCAGCTGCGGGAGATGTACGAGGCGAGTGACAAGAAGCTGATGCACCTGCAGAAGGCGGTGCAGCCGTTCGATCTCTTCGTGCGGGCGCTGGGGATCGGCCCTCAGGTGCGCCTCATCCGCTACGACCCGGCGGCGCCGCTCCACGCCCGCTACGAGACCGCGCGCGACTTCGTCGACGACGACGAGGCGGCGGTGCTGCGCGACATGACGCTGACGATCAACAGCTTCTTCGGCTGGGACTTCAACTCCTGCGAGGCGCTCCGCTCGGAGGGGGAGTTCCGCCCGATCGACTTCGCCAACGCCTGCCCCGACGCTCAGGTGACGAGCCTCCACTACCACTTCCCGTGGCTGATCGGCGCCCTGCTGCGCTGGAGCCTGTTCTGCGCCGCCACCGATCGCCCGATGGCGAAGACACTGGACTGGGAGCCCTACTACGAGATCGCCGACCGCGAGCTCCCCTACCGCGAGCGGCTCGCCGCCTACGCGGCGATCGCGCGGCGCCGCTTCGACACCGACCGCTTCGAGGCGTTCTGCGACACCCATCTCCCGATGGTGGACGAGGTGGTCGCCGACTTCTTCGGCACCGAGACGGCGCGGGAGGCGATCCGCGCCAAGGTGGAGGCGCTCTTCCCCGAGCACGAGGTCGACGAGTTCACCGACTACTTCTGGCAGCGGGTGCAGACGTGGCGGGAGGAGGAGGCGAGCGGGTGAAGCAGCGGACCGACTGGTACTCGCAGCACCTCCAGCGGACGGTGCCGATCGTCCGCTGGGGGCATTCGGGGACGCCGGTGCTGATCTTCCCGACCGCCGGCGGCGACGCCGAGGAGTGCGAGCGCTTCCTGATGATCCAGGTGCTCTCCGGCCTGCTCGAAGCGGGGCGGATCAAGGTCTACTCGTGCGACAGCGTCGCCGGGCGGGCGTGGACGTCACGGGAGGGGACCGGCCGCCACCGGGCGTGGGTGCAGCAGCAGTTCGACCGCTTCGTCGCCGACGAGCTGACGGCGGCGATCCGCACCGACTGCAACTCGCCCGACATCGAGATCGTCACCGCCGGCGCGTCGATCGGGGCGTTCAACGCGGTGGCGACGCTCTGCCGCCATCCCGACATCTTCCGCGCCGCCATCGGGCTGTCGGGCACCTACGACCTCACCCGCTGGCTCGACGACGACTGGAGCGACGCGTTCTATTTCGCCTCGCCCCTCCACTACCTGCCCGGCCTCGACGGCGGGCCGCAGCTCGAACGGCTCCGCCGCCGCTTCGTGCTGCTGGCGACCGGGGAGGGGCAGTGGGAGGCGCCGGAGGAGAGCTGGCGGATGGCGAGCGTGCTGGGCGCCAAGGGGATCCCCAACCGGGTCGACCCGTGGGGGCCCGACTACGACCACAACTGGCCGACCTGGCGCGAGATGCTGCCGCGCTACCTCGACGAGCTGACCTGACCGGTCACCGGGCGCTGAGCCGCCGGTAGAGGTCGAGGTAGAGCGGTCCCTGCCGCTCCCAGGAGAAGTCCTGCGCCATGCCGTTGCGCATCAGCCGTCGCCAGGCCGTCGGATCCTTGTAGCTGTCGAGCGCGTAGTCGAGCGCCCATCGCAGGCCGGCGGCGTCGAAGTCGTCGAAGACGAAGCCGGTGCCGCGCCCGGTCGCCGAATCGTAGAGCTCGACGGTGTCGGCGAGGCCGCCGGTGCGGCGCACGACCGGGACGGTGCCGTAGCGCAGCGCGTACATCTGGGTCAGCCCGCACGGCTCGAAGCGCGACGGCACGAGGAAGAGGTCGGCACCCGCCTGAATGCGATGGGCGAGCGGATTGCTGAAGCCGTTGTGGAAGCGGACGTGATCGGGGAAGCGGGCGGCGAGCTGGTGGAAGAAGGTCTCGTAGCGCGGCTCGCCGTTGCCGAGCACTACCAGCCGCGGCTGGCGGCGCCCGATCACGTCGGGGAGCGCGTCGAAGCAGAGGTCGAACCCCTTCTGGGCGGTCAGCCGCGAGACGATGCCGAGCAGCGGCACCCCCGCCTCGTAGGGGAGGCCGACCTCCTCGCACAGCGCCTTCTTGTTCCACTCCTTCCCTTCGAGGTCGGAGGCGGAGTAGCGGTGGGCGATGTGGGCGTCGATCGTCGGGTCCCAGTCGCCGTAATCGACGCCGTTGACGATCCCCACCAGATGGTCGGCGCGAGCCCGCAGCAGGGGGTCGAGGCCGAAGCCGTACTCGGGAGTCCGGATCTCGGCGGCGTGGGTGGGGCTGACGGTCGACAAGAAGTCGGCGTGCAGCAGTCCGGTGGTCATGAAGCTCAGCCGCCCCCGTCCGAGCTCCTCCTGGTGGAGCAGCGGCAGCTCGCCGGCGAGGCCGAGGGCGGACGCCTCGCGCGCCGGGAAGGTCCCCTGGTAGCCGAGGTTGTGGATGGTGAGCAGCGTGCGGCTGCCGCCGAACAGCCGATCCCAGCCGTAGTGGGTGCGCAGGTAGAGGGGGAGCAGCGCGGTGTGCCAGTCGTGGACGTGGAAGACGTCGGGCCCGAACCCCATCCGTTGGCACGCCTCGATGACGGCGCGGGTGAAGAAGGCGAAGCGCAGGTGCTCGTCGCCGCGGTCGTCGTAGATTCCCGGCCGGTCGTAGAGCGGCGGGCAGTCGACGAAGTGGACGGCGGGCCCGCCGTCGGGCATCGGGGCGGTCCGCACGCTCCACGACACCCGGCGGCCGGCCAGCTCGCTCGACATCCCCTGCAGAAAGTCGACCGGCAGCGACCCTTCGATGGTGGCGCTGGTGTAGCGGGGGAGGAAGATCCGCAGGTCGGCGCCCGCCCGGTGCAGGTAGCGCCCGAGGCCGGCGACGGCATCACCGAGCCCTCCGGTCTTGGCGAACGGCGCCAGTTCGGAGGCGAGCAGGCAGATGTTCATCGGCCGCACACTATGGCAGATCGTTCTGTCCCCCCGTAGACTGCGCGCCTCGTGAACGTCGCCTTCGCCGCTCCGTTCCTGCCGCCGACCACCCTGCGGTTCGTGCGCGCCGCGCTCGCCCTCCCTGGGGTGCGGCTGGGGCTGATCACCGGGCAGCCGCTCGAGCAGGTGCCGGAGGACGTACGGGAGCAACTCGCCGGCCACTGGCGGGTCGACGACGCCTTCGACGCGGCGCAGCTGGAGGGGGCGGCGCGGGGTGTCGCCGAGCAGCTCGGTGGCCTCGACCGGCTGTTCGGCGTGCTCGAGCAGCTCCAGGTCGCGCTCGCCCGCGCCCGCGAAGCGCTCGGCCTGCCGGGACTGAGCGTCGAGGCGGCGCTCAACTTCCGCGACAAGTCGCGCATGAAGACGGCGCTGCGGGCCGCCGGCCTCCCCTGCGCGCGGCACGGGCTGGCCACCGATCTCGAGTCCGCTCGGGCCTTCGCGGTCGCCACCGGGTACCCGGTGATCGTCA
>JBPEXA010000076.1:0-3795 GCA_052032135.1 Thermoanaerobaculia bacterium
CTTCGTGCCGCTTGCGGAGTGTGCTGCAACCGGTTAGAAAGTCGCCTGAGGTGCACCGGCTCGCTGACCGGCGAGCCCGCCTGCAGGAGGGACCATGACGGTGGAGCCCGGGTGGAGGGAGCGGGTGACGGACTGGCTGCCGGAAGTCGGGGGCGCCGCGGCGGCCGACAAGCTGCTGCTCAGCGTGGCGACGGTCGCCGTCTTGCTGCTCCTGCGATGGGCAATCGTCCGCATGCTCGAGCGCCGCACGACCGAGCTGGCGGCGACCTACCGTTGGCGTCGCTTCACGCTCTACGTCGCCGCCTCGGCGATCGTCATCGCTCTCGGCTTCATCTGGTTCCGCGAGTTCCGCTCGCTGGCGACCTTCTTCGGCCTGCTGACCGCCGGTCTGGCGATCGCGCTGCGCGACATCGTCACCAGCTTCGCCGGTTGGATCTTCATCCTCGTGCGCAAGCCGTTCGAGCTCGGAGACCGGATCCAGATCGGCGATCACGCCGGCGACGTCATCGACCTGCGGATCTTCAAGTTCTCGTTGATGGAGATCGGCAACTGGGTCGACGCCGACCAGAGCACCGGCCGCGTGATCCACGTCCCCAACAGCGACGTCCTCACCGAGAGCATCGTCAACTACACCCGCGGCTTCCCCTTCATCTGGAACGAGATCGCGGTCGTCGTCACCTTCGAGAGCGACTGGCGCGACGCCAAGGCGATCCTGCAGGAGATCGTCGATCGCGAGGCGGGCGACATCGGTGACCGGGCGCTCGAAGCGTTGCGCACGGCCGCCAAGCGCTTCATGCTCTACTACCGGAAGGTCACCCCCATCGTCTATACCGACGTCAAGGAGAACGGCGTGGCGCTGACCATCCGCCACCTCTGCGCACCGCGTGAGCGGCGCGGGGTCAGCGAGCGGATCTGGGAGGCGATCCTCGTCGCCTTCGCCGACCGCGCCGACATCGACTTCGCCTACCCGACGCAGCGCTTCTACGACAACCGGATGGAGAGCAAGGAGGCCCGCACGCTCTCCGGCCCCGAGGGGGGCGATCGTGGCTGAGTCCGGCGCGGCGGCCGCCAACGGCGCCAAGCGCTTCGGCGCCTTCGGCGGCGTCTTCACGCCGAGCATCCTCACCATCCTCGGCGTGGTCATGTACCTGCGCCTCGGCTGGGTGGTCGGCAACGTCGGCCTCGCCGGCGCGCTGATGATCGTCCTGCTGGCGCACGTCATCTCGGTGCTCACCGGGCTGTCGGTGTCGAGCATCGCCACCAACCGGACGGTCGGGGCGGGCGGCGCCTACTTCATGATCAGCCGCTCGCTCGGCGGTGCCGCCGGGGCGGCGATCGGCATCCCCCTCTTCTTCGCCCAGGCGCTGAGCATCGCCTTCTACGTCGTCGGCTTCGCCGAGAGCCTCTCGATGATGGCGCTCGACGTCGATCCGCGGCTGGTCGGCACCCTGGTCTGCGTGACGCTGACGCTGATCTCGCTCAAGGGGACCGATCTGGCGATCCGCGCCCAGTACTTCGTGATGGCGGCGATCGGCCTCTCGCTGCTGTCGTTCTTCTTCGGCACCGCGCCGGAGCGCCCGGAGCAGATCGCCTGGCAGAACCCCGAAGGGCTGCCGTTCGCCGCCGTCTTCGCCGTCTTCTTCCCGGCGGTGACCGGGATCATGGCCGGGGTCAGCATGTCGGGCGATCTGCGCAGCCCGCGGCGCGACCTGCCGCGCGGCACGATGGCGGCGATCGCGGTCGGCTTCGTCGTCTACCTGACGGTGCCCATCTGGATGGCGGTCAACGCCACCAGCGAGGAGCTGATCGGCAATCTGCGGGTGATGTGGGACATCTCCAGGGTGCCGGCGCTGATCTTCGTCGGCGTCTGGGCGGCGACGCTGTCGAGCGCGATCGGCAGCATCCTGGCGGCGCCCCGCACGCTCCAGGCGCTCGCCGTCGACGGCTTCATGCCGCGCATCCTCGGTCGTGGCTCGGGGCCGGCCAACGAGCCGCGCATCGGGCTGGTGTTCAGCTTCGTCCTCGCCGAGGTGGCGATCCTCCTCGGCGGCCTCGACGTCATCGCCCGCATTCTCACCATGTTCTTCCTCGCCACCTACGGCGTCACCAACCTCGCCTGCGGCCTCGAGAAGTGGGCGGCGAGCCCGAGCTTCCGCCCGTCGCTGTCGGTGCCGTGGTGGCTGAGCCTGCTGGGAGCGGTCAGCTGCTTCTACGTCATGAGCATCATCGACCTGGTGGCGATGACCGTGGCGATGGTGGTCTGCGCCGGCATCTACTTCGTCGCCCAGCGCAAGTCGCTCGGCAACACCTTCGGCGACGCCCGCCACGGCATCTGGGCGGGGCTGGTGCGCACCTCGCTCCAGCACTACCGGCGGGCGCAGTTCCATCCCGTCAACTGGCGGCCGAACGTTCTGATCTTCGGCGGCAGCCTGCCGCGCCGCATCCACCTCGCCGAGATCGGCAGCGCGCTGGTGCAGGACCGCGGCATCGTCTCCTACTCCCAGCTGCTCGAGGGGTCGGTCGCCGAGTGCGCCGACCAGAGGCGAGACGCGCTGAAGCTCCTCGAGGAGCAGGCGGAGCTCGAGTTCCCGAACCTCTTCTGCCGCGTCGACGTCGTCGACGACATCCACCGCGGACTGGTGCACGTGGCGCAGTCGTACGGCGTCGGCAACTTCGGCGCCAACACGGTGATGTTCGGCTGGACCGACAAGCCGGAGCGGCAGGAGGCGCTGCTCGCCGCGTTGCGGGACCTGCTGCTGCTCGACTTCTCGGTGCTGATCGTCCACTACGACCGCGACCGCGGGCTCGGCGTCGGCAAGCGGATCGACATCTGGTGGGGGGGTCTGGAGCGCAACGGCGCCCTGATGCTGCTGCTCGCCTACCTGCTGCACTCGCACGATCGGTGGCGCGACGCCGAGGTGAGAATCCTCACCGTGGTGCCGTCGCAGGCGCGCAAGGAGAAGGCGGAGCGGGAGCTCGCCGACATCATGGCGCAGACCCGGCTGGCGGCCGAGACCCGCGTGCTGGTGCGCCGGGGTGCCGACGTCGCGGAGGTGATGCGCGAGGAGAGCGGATCGAGCGATCTGGTGCTGGTCGGCCTGCGCCAGCCGATGCCGGAGGAGAAGGCGGGCGACTTCTTCGTCCACTACGCCCGCATCCTGGAGGCGCTGCCGACGACCATCATGGTCGCCAGCGCGCCGAGCTTCGAAGGAGCGCCGGTGCTGTTCGAGGACGCGGAGGCCGAGGAGCTGGAGGAGCTCGAGGCGGCGGCCGCCGGCGAGGAGGAGGCCGAGCCCCGGCCGTCCTGACAGACGCCGGCGTTGGCGCCGGCAGGGAGGATTCGATGGGAACCACGAGACTGATCCTGGCGGTGATCCTGGCGGTGCTGATCGTCATCATCGCGCTGCAGAACACCGAATCGGTGGAGACCCGGCTGCTGTTCGCGACCGTCACCATGCCGCGGGCGATCCTGCTCTTCACCACCGCCGCCATCGGCTTCGGCATGGGGGTGCTGACCACGCTCTTCGCGCTGCGCAACAAGGCGCGCGAGAAGCTGGGAAAGACGATGGAGTAGCCGCGGCTCAGGCCGCCGCGACCCACGCTTCGGCGGCCGCGAGGTCGGCGACCAGGCGGTCGAACGCCGCGTCGCGAGCGACCGGGTCGTCGATCCGCAGCACCGCCGCCGGATGGGCGGTCGGCATCGCCGGGGCCGCGTACCGGCTCTCGACGATCGAGCCGCGGTGCCGCGTTACGCGGACGCCGGGCCCGATGACCGCCCGGCTGGCGGTGCCGCCG
>JBPEXA010000077.1:0-2467 GCA_052032135.1 Thermoanaerobaculia bacterium
GACCTCGATGCGCCGCAGCTCCCGCGGACCCCGCCAGCCCGCCTGCAGCAGCGGCAGGTAGACGTGGTCGAACTCGAGTCCTTTCGCCTTGTGGATGGTCATCACCTGCACCGCGTCCTCGCCGGCGTCCTTGGGCGGCGCCTCGCGGGCGTCGGGCGGCTCGTCGAGGGTGCGGCGCAACGTCCGCAGGATCGCCTGGACGTCGTTGCCGCGCTCGACCATCGCGGTCTCGAGGCGACGGAAGAAGCGCTCGAGGTTGGCGAGGCGGAAGCGTCCCTGGTAGCGAGCCGCCTCCGACACCTCGATCAGCGTCCGTGCCCGCACCGCGTCGAGGAACAGATGCGCCGGCTGTTCGCGGTACTGGCGGCGCAGCGTCCCGAGCGCGGCGACGGCGTCGAGCAGCGACCGCTCCCAGCCGGCGATGCGCTCGATCCCCGGCACCGATCGGTCGACCGCGGCGGCGGCGGTGGCGACCACCGACTCGATCGCCTCCAGCCGCCGCGCCGACGGCCCCGAGAGGGCGCTGAGCAGCCGCGGAAAGTCGTTGGCCCACAGCGGCAGCCAGGCGGCGTCCGGCACCCCGACGCTGCCGGAGCGCAGCCAGGTCACCAGCGCCACGTGGTCGAGCGGGTCGACGATGGCGCGGATCAGTGCCGCGGCGTCGATCACCTCCTTGCGCTGGTAGTACTGCTTGTCGCGGGTGACGATGAAGGGGATGTCGCGGCGCCGGAACGCCTCCAGGAAGGGGTCCATCTTGGTCGTCGCCCGGAACAGCAGCGCGGTCTTGCGCCACGGCACGCCGTTCTCGTCGTGCAACCGCTGGATGTCGTCGGCGATCGCAGCCGCCTCGAGCTCGACGGTCTCGGTGTCGATCTCGGGCCGGCGCGGCGCCTCCCGAGGCCACGACACCCAGTACTCGATCGGGCGCCGGGCGGGATCGTCGAGCGCGGAGTGCGCCTTGTCGGTGACCAGGCCGACGAACGGCGGCTGGCGGCCCGGCTGCTCGACCATGATCGGCGCCACCACGGTCCCGACCTCGTCGAGGATCGCCTGGTCGGAGCGGAAGTTGCGGACCAGCGGGTGGCGGCGTCCGCCGGCCCCGATCGCTTGCTCGAGGAAGCCGGCGTAGGCAGCGAGGTCGGCATCCCGCCAGCCGAAGATCGACTGCTTGGGATCGCCGACGAGGAACAGTCCGGGGCGCTCCTGCGGCGGTCCGGTGAGCGCCAGCAGGCGGACGATCTCGTACTGCAGCGGGTCGGTGTCCTGGAACTCGTCGACCAGCAGCTGGCGGATGCGGCGCCGCTCGCGGCGGCGCACCGAACGGTGATCGGCGAGCAGGCGGTGGGCGCGAGCGAGCAGGTCGGCGAAGGTGACGACGCCGGCCGCCGCCGCCCGCCGCTCGCTCTCCGC
Organism: Thermoanaerobaculia bacterium; assembly: GCA_052032135.1. Lineage (GTDB taxonomy): Bacteria > Acidobacteriota > Thermoanaerobaculia > Multivoradales > JAHEKO01 > CALZKB01. The sequence continues at coordinate 1,411 of JBPEXA010000077.1, forward strand.
CAGCAGCGGCTGCAGCGCGCGGCGGGTGAGGTCGAGAGTGCGCGGCTGCAGCCGGTCGAAGAGCTTGAACAGCGGGCGCAGCCGCCGCACGGCGGTGACGAACGGCTCGCCGAGCGGCTCGAGCTGCGGCGTCTCCCCCTTGGTGAACTTCGGGCGCCCCCAGTCGCGCAGCTTCGCCTCGTGGGGCGACCACAGCTCGACCATCCGCGCCGTCAGCGCCTCGAGCTGATCGACGTCCTCGATCACTCCGGCGGTCGCCTCCAGCGATTGCAGCAGCGTGTCGGCGACCGCCGACGCCTTGCCGGTGGTGACGGCGCGCAGTGGCGTGACGGCGAGATCGGCCAGCGTCTCCAGCCCTTCGCGCAGCCGGCGGTGGAGGGCGGCCAGCCGCTCGGCGCTCAGCGGGTCGGCGGCGAGGGCGGCGGCCTCGAACCCCTCCCTGCGCAGCTCGAAGACCGCGGCGGCGATGGCGTCGGGGCCGCGACCGCGCACCGCGAGCTCGGCGAGCGGTCCGCCGTCGCGCCGCTGGTAGGCGCGCCGCACCGCCTCGTCGACCACCTCGTGCACGATCTCCTCGGTGAGCCGGAACTCGGCGTCGACCTGCAGCTCGGGATGGACGCCGCTCTCGAGCGGCGAGGCGGCGAGCAGCCCGCGACAGAAGGCGTGGATGGTCTCGACCGTGAGGTGATCGAGGGCGCCGAGCAGCGCCGACGCCCGCCGGCGGATGTCGTCGGGCGCTTCGACGGCGACGAGATCGGGATCGAACCCGACCAGCGACGTGTCGCCGACCGCCAGCGTCGCCAGGCTGGAGGCGACTCGCGACGCCATCTCCGCCGCCCCCGCCTCGGTGAAGGTGATCGCCACCACCCCGTGCAGCACCTCGGCGGCGATGCGGTCGGCATCGGCGGCGTCGAGCTCGGCCGCCGCCCGTCGCCACCCCTCGCCGATCGTCCACGACAGGATGCGCGCCACCAGCGTCGTCGTCTTGCCGGTGCCGGCGCCCGCCTCGAGGACGAGGACGCGCTCGAACTCGACCTGCGCGGCACGGCGGCCGGCG
>JBPEXA010000078.1:0-3636 GCA_052032135.1 Thermoanaerobaculia bacterium
GGCGGCACGATGCGGTGGGCGTAGATCCACACCACGTCGGAGGCGAGCGCTCGCCAGCGTCGGGCGCGGGCCGCAGTGCGATCGACCGGCGGCCGGCCGGGCGCCACCGCGAGGCGCGTCGTCAGCTCGCGCGCCTCGACCGCATGACTGTCGCGCAGCCAGGCGAGCAGATTGTCGGGATGCCGGGCGACGGTCGGCGGCGCCCCCTCCTCGGCGATCCGGCCGGTCAACATCGAGGTGATGGAGAGCTCGGTCCACGCCCAGACGGTCGAGGCGTTGCGGTACCAGGTGGCGTTCGCCGCCAGCCGGGCGAAGTTCGGGTAGAGCTCCTCGTCGATGGTCGACTCGGAGGTCGACAGCGACGCCAGCGGCAGGGCGTCGAAGACGACCCAGACGACCGGGACCTCGGCGTCGGGGCGCGCCGGCGGCGGCAGTCCGGGGTCGGTGGGCGGCCGCTCACCGGCGCTCCCCACCGGCTCGACCCACAGCCCCGCCGCCGCGGTGCGGGCGACGAAGATGCCCACCGCGAGCGGCAGCAGCGCCGCGAACAGCGCCAGGAACCGCCGCACCCCTCGCCGCCGCTGCCAGAGCGGCGCCATCCCGAGCCCAGCGGCTGCGGCGGCGACGATCGCCGCCGGCGCGGGCAGCGGATCACCCATGGAGCGCAGGCCGGCGAGCACGGTGAGGGCCGCGAGCGTCGCCAGCACGCACCGTCCCGTCGCCGAGCCACCACCCCCGAGGCGGTCGCCGAGGACCGCGAGCGCGACCAGGGAGGCGGGCAGCAGCAGACCGACGACGCCGACCAGGACGGCGAGATCGATGCGATCGGCTCGGTGGGCGAGAAAGAAGCTGGCGCGCGGCGCCAGCAGCTGCAGCAGCGGCTGGACGATGCCGGCGGCGGTCAGAGCGACGATCGCCAGCAGCAGCCCGCTGCCGTCGCCGCCCGGCGGAGTCCGCCCGCCCGCGTCCGACACCTCGACCTACTCGTCGTCGGGAAGCTGCATGCCCATCACGTGGTAGCCGGCATCGACGTAGACCACTTCGCCGGTGATGGCGGCCGCCAGCGGCGAGAGCAGGAAGAGGCCGAGGTTGCCGACGTCCTCCTGCTGGACGTTGCGGCCGAGCGGAGCGCTCTCGGTGAACGCCTTGTACATGCTCATGAAGCCGGGGATCGATCGCGCCGCCACCGTCTTCACCGGCCCCGCCGAGACGCCGTTGACGCGCAGCCCCTTCTTGCCGAGATCGTAGGCGAGGTAGCGGACGCTCGACTCCAGCGCGCTCTTGGCGATCCCCATGACGTTGTACTTCGGCACCACCTTCTCGGCGGCGTAGTAGGTGAGCGTGACGAGGCCCGACCCCTCGGTCAGCAGCGGCTCGGCGTGGCGGGCCACCGCCACCAGCGAGTAGGCGGAGATGTCGAGGGCGGTCGCCCAGTCCTCTCGCCGGGTGTCGATGTAGCGGCCGGTCATGGCCTCGCGCGGGGCGAAGGCGATCGCGTGGACCACGCCGTCGAGAGCGCCCCAGTCGGCGGCGAGCCGATCGAACATCGCCGCCAGGTCGTCGTCGGCGGTGACGTCCACCTCGAAGAGCAGCCGCCCGTCCATCCCCTCGGTCAGCTTCTCGACCGATTCGCGGAGACGCTCGCCCTGGTAGCTGAAGGCGAGGGTCGCGCCGGCGTCGTGGAGGCGCTCGGCGATCGCCCAGCCGAGGCTGAACTTGTTGGTGACCCCCATGACCAGCACCCGGCGACCCGACATGTCGATGGCGGCGCTCATGACGCGCTATCCTACTGCGCGGTTTCGACCCGCACCATTCGATCTCCCGGCACCCTCCCGACCGTCGACCGGGGGCGACCGACGCCATGCGCACCGCCGTCAGCTTCTTCATCCTGCTCGTCATCCGCGCCCTCGCCATGGTCTTCTACCGTGTCGAGGGGCGGTCCCTCGACGGCGGCCCGGTCCCCGGGCGCCCGTGGGAAGGGCTGCGACTGGTCTGCTTCCTCAACCACACCAGCCTCTACGAGCCGCTCTTCGCCGCCGCCGTGCCGATCCGCTTCCTGTGGGAGATCGCCGATCGAGCGGTGGTGCCGGTCGCTCAGAAGACGCTCGAGCGGCCGATCGTCGGCAAGTTCTTCCGGCTGCTGATCCCCCACCCGGTGGCGATCACGCGGGCGCCCGACCACACCTGGGAGGCGGTGCTGCGCACCATCGACGAGCGGTCGATGGTGATCATCCTCCCCGAGGGTCGCATGCGGCGCGCCACCGGCCTCGACCTCCACGGACGCCCGATGACGGCCCGCGGCGGCGTGGCGGACATCCTCCGCGCGATCGACGGCGGGCAGCTGCTGATGGCCTACAGCGGCGGCCTCCACCACGTCCAGGTGCCGGGCCAGCGCTTCCCGCGACTGTTCAAGACCGTCCGCATGAGCTTCGAGCTGCTCGACCTCGCCGATTACCGCGCCGAGATGATGGCGGTGGGCGGCGACGAAGGCTTCAAGAACGCCGTCAAGCACGACCTCGACCGGCGCCGCGACCGCTACGCGCCGACGACGCCGGAGAGCACCCGGCAGCCTGCCGTGGAGCCGCTCGACACGGTGTCGACCGGCAGCGGCGAGTCCCTCTGATCGCCGCCCGGGGCCTGTCGTCGACCCCGGGCTCTGTGGGATGATCACCGCCATGGAAACGACCGCCGAAGCCACCCGCACGGCCGCGTTCGTCGCCCTCGAAGAGGCGGCGGGCGCCCACAACTACCACCCGCTCGACGTCGTCATCGAGCGCGCCCGGGGGGTCTGGGTGTGGGACGTCGACGGCCACCGCTATCTGGACGGCCTCGCCGCCTACTCGGCGGTCAACCAGGGCCACTGCCACCCGGCGATCGTCGAGGCGCTGGTCGAGCAGAGCCGGAAGGTCGCGCTCACCTCGCGCGCCTTCCGCAACGACCAGCTCGGCCCGTTCTACCAGGAGCTGACGGCGCTCACCGGCTTCGACCGGGTGCTGCCGATGAACACCGGAGCCGAGGCGGTCGAGACGGCGATCAAGGCGGCTCGCAAGTGGGCCTACACGGTGAAGGGCGTCGCCGACGACCGCGCCGAGATCATCGTCTTCAGCGACAACTTCCACGGCCGGACGACGACCGTCGTCGGCTTCTCCACCGAAGCGCAGTACAAGGAAGGGTTCGGCCCCTTCACCCCCGGCTTCGTGGTGGTGCCGTACGGGGACGCCGACGCCGTCGAGCGGGCGGTCACCGCCGACACCGCCGCCATCCTGGTCGAGCCGATCCAGGGCGAGGCGGGCATCATCGTGCCGCCGGACGGCTTCCTCCGGCGGCTGCGGACGATCGCCGACGAGCGCGATTGCCTGCTGATGGTCGACGAGATCCAGTCGGGCCTCGGGCGGACCGGCAAGCTGTGGGCGTACGAGCACGAGGGGATCCGGCCCGATCTGGTGATCATGGGCAAGGCGTTGTCGGGCGGCCTCTACCCGGTGTCGGCGATCGTCGCCGACGATCGGGTGATGCAGGTCTTCCATCCCGGCGATCACGGCTCGACGTACGGCGGCAACCCGGTCGCGGCGGCGGTCGCCCGCGCCGCCCTGCGGGTGTTGGTCGACGAGGGGATGGTCGAGAACTCGGCGGAGC
>JBPEXA010000079.1:0-2433 GCA_052032135.1 Thermoanaerobaculia bacterium
CCACGCCGACGTGTCCCCGCTCTCGAACCCGTCGGTGAAGATCACGCCTCCGGTGCAGGCGTTGAAGCGGAACGCCGCGATCCGCGTCGACCACTGGCCCGACGGGTTGTACTGGCCCGTCCACCAGAAGGTGCAGCCGTCGACCGGATCGACCGCCATCGAGTTGTAGTCGCCGTAGCGGAAGCTCGAGTTGTTGCCGGCGCCGACCACGAGGTTGTTCTCGCCGCGCGGCATGGTGCCCGCGGGGTCCGACGCCAGGCGGCCGGTGAACTCGTGGCTGGGGAAGATGTCGGTGCCGCCCGCCGCCTCCCGCGCGGCGTGGACGTACGCGGCGACGATGTTGCCGTCGCCGTCCATCGAGGTGCCGGCCATCCAGCGGTTCTCGCCCGGGACGCCGATCGTCCCCTCCTGGAACAGCCCCCAGCTGCCGGTGCCGCGCCGCAGCTCGAACCACCGTACGCCGGCGTCGTCGGCGCCGTTGTCGGTACCGGTGTTGGTCACCATGTTGCCGACGAGGATCTCCTCGCCGCCGACCACCCGGTACTGCAGCCGGTTCATGATCGGTTCGCGGAGCGGATCGAGATCGGCCCCTCCCGGCTGGTTGAGGCAGCTGAAGGTCGAGAAGCCGCAGAGGTCGGAGCTGAACTCGCTGATCTCGATCACCTGCGGGCCGACCAGCGTGGTGTTCGCCGGTTCGTCGAAGTCGACCGAAAGCTCCCACAGCTCGATTTGGTCGACGTCGGGGAGCCCCGCCGGCCCGTGGGCTTCGGTGTCGCGGTGGCGAGCGACGATCGCCGGCCGGCCGGGCGGCGCCGCCGCTCCGTCGAGGTCGGCCGGGGTGAGGACGTCGAACGGGAACGCCGGCAGGCCGTCGACCGTCATCTTCTGGATCGGCCGTGCGGTGGGGCAGCTGCTGCCGTCGGGGCTGTAGAGGTTGGCGCGATCGAAGGCGTAGACGGGAGGCGAGTTGCCCTCGTTGGAGGTCACCACCACCGCTTCGGGCCAGATGCCGTACTTGGGGTAGTCGGGGAAGCTGTTGGTGTCGAACTGATAGCGGCACCAGCCGCCGGTGATCGGATCGGCGGTCATCGAGGTGTAGACGCAGACCGCGTTCGCCTGGCCGGAGAACTCGCTGACGAACCACCGCTCGGCGAGCTCGTCGTAGAGGACGATCGGATCGCCGAAGCCGTTGGCGCAGTCGCCGCCGCTGCCGAGGGTGTCGGTGGTGATCGGTCCGGCGGCCACCGAGCCGTCGCTCTTGTCGTAGAAGACGAGCGACGATCCGCCACCGGAGTTGATCATCTGGACGAAATACTGAACGCCGACGTCGCCGTCGGGATCGGGCGGTTGGATGCCGTTGAACCCCTGTCCGTCCTGATTGATCGGAACCGTGTAGTCGCCCCCCTCCGACCGCCGGACTGGCGATCGGCCCATCAGGGGGTCGGGCACCTGAGGCTCGCCCAGCGGCGGCAGCGCTTCGCCACGGAGCTTGGGGACCTCGCGGATCGGGTCCCCCGGCCGCCAGGGAGCGGGCGCCGGGAGGTCTCGAAGGTCGCCGAAGAAGACGCTCGGCACCACCGCGCCACCGATCACCTCGGCGCCGGTCTGAACGTCCACGGCGAGAGCCGGGGCGGCGGTCGCGACGACGGCGAACAGAGCGACGGGGACAGGGGATCGCATGGGAGCCTCCTCAGGGGTCGAGGCCGTCGTCGGCCGCGTCCTCGGGCCCCGGACGGTGTCGGGGCCGGTCCGGCCGCAGCGACGATCGCCGTAGTGTAACCGCGCCGTTGGTGCTGCGGACGATGACCTCTGCCGCAGCGCCCGCACCAGGGGCGCCGATGCGGCCGCCGATGCGGCCGCCGATGCGGGCGACCGCCGTCTTGTCCCGGCTCTCCGCGACGTCGTCGACGGTGAGGGAGTAGTCGGTGGTCAGCGTGCCGCGGGTCTCGATGCGGACGGTCGCCGACGCGTCGCGAGCGAAGGTGAGGAAGATGTCGCCGTTGACGGTCGTGAAGCGGCTGGCCGGCGCCCATCGCGCCGCGCGCAGGTCGGCCTGGATGGCGCCGTGGACGCTCTCGGCGTCGACCGAGGCGGAGCTGACGATCGAGATCGCGCCGCGATCGGTGCGCACCCGCACCGGGCCGGTCGCGCCGCGGACCTCGGCGAGGCCGTGGCGAGTGGTCACCTCGAGCCTGGCGGCGGCGGGCGCGAACAGCGTGAGGTCGGCGCGGCGGCGGGCCCAGCCCGCGGGCTCGGCATCCTCCGCCGCGGCGTGGTCGACGGTCAGGCGGAGGAGGGCGCCGTCGACCTCGAGGGCGACCTCGATCGGCCGCGGGTCGTCTTCGTGACGCTGGAGGTTGGCGAGCAGGTAGGCCTCGGCGCCGGGCGCCGGGCGCACACGGACGTCGCCCCACGGGTTGTCGATCACCACCC
>JBPEXA010000008.1:0-7665 GCA_052032135.1 Thermoanaerobaculia bacterium
GCTGTCGCCGCCAGTCGCCGAGATCGACCGCAGGGATCCCGCCGACCCGCCGGCCCGCCTCGACGTCCTGGAAGACCGCCGACTTGGCCGCGACCACCACGCCGTCGCCGATCTCGGCGTGGCCGATGATACCGGACTGACCGGCGACCGTGACGTGATCACCGAGCCTCGAGCTGCCGGCGATCCCCGCCTGCGCGACCAGCAGGCAGCCGCGCCCGACGCGGACGTTGTGCGCGACCATCACCAGGTCGTCGATCTTGGTGCCGCCGCCGATCACGGTGTCGCCGAGCAGGCCGCGGTCGATCGTCGAGTTGGCGCCGATCTCGACCTCGTCGCCGATCACCACCCGACCGAGATGGCGGAGCTTGACGTGGCGGCCGTCGACGGTCGCGTAGCCGTAGCCGTCGGCGCCGATCACCGCCCCGGCGTGGACGATGCAGTCGCGGCCGAGACGGCAGCGGCCATAGACCGTCACCCGAGGATGGAGGCGGGTGCGGTCGCCGATCTCGACGCCGTCACCGATGACGCCGTGGGCGCCGATGCGGACGTCGGCGCCGATCGTCACCTCCTCGCCGATCACCGCGTGGGCGCCGATCTCTACGCCGTCCCCGATGCTCGCCGACCCGGCGACCACCGCCGTCGGGTGGACGCCGCCGCCCGCCGCCTCGGCCGGCGCGAAGTGGTCGAGCAGCCGCGCCAGCGCGAGCTTCGGCTCGGCGGCGACCAGCAGCGGCTTGCCGAGCTCTTCGCCACGGTCGCGGTACGGCTCGCCGACCAGCAGCGCCGCGGCGCGACTGGCGACGGCGGCGTCGAAATAGTCGGCGCGAGCGAGGAAGGAGAGGTCGGCGGGCCCCGCCTCCTCGAGGGTGCGGAGCCCTTCGATCCGACGCTCGGGGTCACCGGCGACGTCGGCGCCGATCAGCTCCGCGAGGCTGCCGAGCGTCGCCGCCAACCGCTACCCCTCGGGGAGGGCGTCGAAGCGCTGGAGCACCTCGGCGGTGATGTCGGCCGCCGCCGCGGCGTAGAGCAGGCCGCTCTCCTCGAACTTGTTGAAGATGAGGGTGTAGCCCCCCTGCTCGCCGATCTGCTGGATCAGCGGCATCACCTTCTCCTCGATCGCCGAGAACTCGGTGGCCTGCTCCTCCTCGATCGCCCGGCGGGCGTCGTCCTGAGCGCGGCGGAAGGCGATCATGCCGTCCTGCAGCTGGCGCTCCATCTCTTCGAGCCGCTTCTCGGCGAGCGAGAGGCGCTGGGTGTCGATGGTCGAGCGCAGCTCCTGGAGCTCCGCGTCCCTGGAGGCGAGCTCCGCCTGCTTCTGTTCGGCGAGCTGGCGGAGCTTCTCGAGGGCCGCCTGGCCCGCCTTCGATTCGGTGAGGATGCGGCGGACGTCGATCACCGCCACCTTGGAGGTGAAGTCCTGAGCCGCCGCCGGCACGGAGGCGAGGGCGACGGCGACCAGCACGGTCGTCATGACGATCGTTCGAGAGGTGAGAGACAGCTTGGTGCTCATCGCGAAATCACTCCTGTCATTCGCTCAGAAACTCGCTCCGACGCTGAACCGGAAGCTCTCGAACCGGTCGTCGTCGAAGGAGTCCAGATTGTTGGACCAGATGAAGCGCAGCGGGGCGCCGAAGGCGGGGATGTTGACGCGCAGCTCGATGCCGGACGTCTGGCGCAGGTCTTCGAGGGCGATCGACTGATCTTCGGCGAAGACGTTGGCGGCGTCGTAGAAGCCGATGATGCGGAACGGGCCGCCGACCAGGAACTGGTACTCGAAGTTGAGCTGCAGGAACTTGTCGCCGCCGACCGGGAACCCCTGCTCGTCGGTGCGGGTGGTGCCGTCCTTCTCCCGCACCCAGATCGAGCGGAAGCGGTGGCCGCGCAGGGTCGACTCGCCGCCGAGATAGAAGCGATCGTTGAAGAACAGCGGGTTGTCGCCGAACGCCTCGATGACGCCCCCCTCGACGTTGAAGGCGGCGACGGTGCGCAGGTTGCGGTTGCTGATCGGCTTGAAGAGGCTGAATTTGGCCCGCGGCCGGACGAAGTCGGAGTTGCCGCCCAGCGGGCCGCCGGCGTAGTCGACGCTCAGCTGGTAGCGGATGCCGCGAGTCGGGGTGAGGACGCTGTCGCGACGGTCGAGCGCGTAGACGATGCGGGCGCTCGACACGCTGCGCGAGAACTCCTGGTCGACGAGATCGCCGAGGGTGTCGATCAGGCTGCGGCGATCGATCGCCTCGAACCGGCTGTAGCTCATCGCCAGGGTGGTGAACAACGTCAGCCGCCGGCCGTAGGTGATCGTCCCCCCCTCGGTGTCCTGGAAGATCTGCTGGCCGTCGAGGAACTCGAAGTCGAGGCGCCGCTTGAACGCCTGGATGCCGAAGTTCTGGGGGCGGTCGAACAGCCACGGCATGCTGTAGGAGAGGTCGAAGACGTCCTGCCGGCCGCCCGCCTGCACCGAGACGCCGACCGTCTCGCCGCGCCCACGGAAGTTGCGGGTGCGGAACTGCAGCTGACCGAAGAAGCCGTCGACCTCGCTGAAGCCGCCGCCGAACAACAGCTCGGTCCGCTGGCCCTCTTCGCCCTTGATCGTCAGATCGACGGTCTTGTTCTCGCTGTCGAAATCGAACTCGACCGGCTCGTCCTCGTCGATCTTGAAGAATTCGAGCTGGCGCACGCGCAGCAGGGAGTTCTTGAGCGCGCCGGAGCTGAGCACCCGCCCCTCCTGGACGCCGAGCTCGCGCCGGATCACCTTGTCCTTGGTCTTGACGTTGCCGACGAACTCGATGCGGCCGACCCGGTACTGGTCCCCCTCGTCGATCGCCACCACCAGGTCGGCGACGTTGCCGTCGCGCTCGACCATCTCGTAGTCGACGCTCGAGAACAGGTAGCCGGTGTTGCGGTAGATCTCGCCGACCGCCTCGATCCCCTTGTCGATGACGTTGGAGCGCAGCCAGCCGCCGCGAGGCTTCTGGAACTGGGTCAGCAGCAGCTCGTCGCTGAACTTCTCGTTGCCGTTGAGGGTGATCTCGCCGAGCTTCCAGCGCTCCCCCTCCTCGATCGGCACGGTGATGAACATCCGCCGCCGTTGCTCGGCGATCGTCTCGAGCTCCGGGCGCTCGGCGCGGATGTCGATCTCCGGATCGCCGATCACCAGGTTCTTGTACCCCGCCTTGCGGTAGATCTCCCGGATGCGGTCGAGGTCCTCCTCGAACTTCGCCTCCTCGAACACGTCACGGCGGATCAGGCGGGTGATGAAGCCCGACTCCTTGGTCTTGCGCATCGCCCACTTGAGGCGGCTGTCGGAGAAGACCGTGTTGCCTTCGAAGTCGACCTCGGCGATCCGCACTTTGTCGCCCTCGTCGACGGTGAAGACGACGCGGCGGTCGCTGGAGAGACCGCTCTCGACCGTGTAGCTCGCCTCCGCCAGCCGGTAGCCGCGCTCGTGGTAAAGGTCCTCGATCGCTGCCTTCAGCCGGTAGAGCTCACCGTGGCTGAGCGGGTCGCCCTCGCGGGCGCGGATGGCGTCGCGGGTGATGCGGTCGTTGATGTCCGCGCGCTGGATCCGCTTGAGCCCCTGGTACTCGACGGCGGCGAGCGTCGGCCGCTCGACGAGCGTGATCGTCATCCGCACGCCGCCGTCGGCCGGCTCGGTGACGATCTCGATGTCGTCGATCAGGTTGCGGCTCCACAGCAGGTGCACCTTCTCGTTGAGCGACGACGCGGTGTGGGCGTTGCCCTCCTCGAGGCCGAGATAGAAGCGCAGCGTGCTCTCGTTGAGCGTCGTCAGCCCCTCGAAGCGAAGGTCGACGATCGGCTGCCCCTCGTAGCTCTGGGCGACGGCGGTCGGAGGGGCGAAGAGCACGACGGCGCCGAATAGGCAGACCGCCGCCAAAGCTGCACCTCGCCGCCGCCGGTGGCTCCGGCGACCGCGTGCGACTGGCGACATCCCGTGCGGCTCGTTCATGCGTGGCGTGGCGCCCCGTCGAGGCGCACTCGTAGCGTCGAGCGAACGGTACTGCAAAATACGGTCCATCCGAAGTCTGGCGGAGTCGCGGGGCGAGCCGTCAGCGGGGGCTGGGGGCCGGGGTCGGCTCGATCTCCGGCTTGCGGCCGCGCAGCTCGAGCTCGCCGTCGACCACCTTCACCTCGATGGTGCCGAGCTCGTCGCCGTGACCGGCGATCAGCATCTCCGAGATGGCGTCCTGGATGTGGCGCTGGATCGTTCTCCGCAGGGGACGCGCGCCGGTCGCCGGCTCGATGCTCGCCCGTGCCAGCAGCCACCTGCGGACGTCGTCGTCGACCTCGACCCGCAGACCGCGCTGCGCGAGGGTCTCGTTGATGTCGGCGATCAGCAGGTCGACGATCGCCAGCAGCTGCGCCTCGCCGAGCGGCTTGAAGACGATCACCTCGTCGACCCGGTTGATGAACTCGGGGCTGAAGGCGCGCTGCAGCTCGCTGAGGATCTCCTGCTCGATGCGGGCGAAGTCCTCGGGCTCGTCCGAGCCGCCGAAGCCCATCAGGCCGCCGCGCATCACCAGCTTGCTGCCGAGGTTCGACGTCATCAGCACGATCGAGTTCTTGAAGTCGACGGTGTTGCCGTAGGCGTCGGTCAGCGTGCCGTCCTCGAGGATCTGCAGCAGGAGGTTGAGCACGTCGGGGTGCGCCTTCTCGATCTCGTCGAACAGCACGATCGAGTACGGGCTGCGGCGCAGCCGCTCGGTCAGCTGACCCCCCTCCTCGTGGCCGACGTAGCCGGGCGGCGAGCCGATCAGCTTCGACACCGCATGCTTCTCCATGTACTCGCTCATGTCGAAGCGGACCAGCGACTCCTGGCTGCCGAACAGGAAGGTGCCGAGCTGGCGGGCGGTCTCGGTCTTGCCGACGCCCGAAGGGCCGAGGAAGATGAAGGATCCGACCGGGCGCTGCGGGTTGCTGACCCCGAGCCGCGAGCGGCGGATCGCGCGGCTGATCGAGTTGATCGCCCGCGTCTGGCCGACGACGCGCTGCTCGAGCGTCTGCTCCATCCGCATCAGCTTCTCCGCCTCGTCGCTGCGCAGCGTCGAGACCGGAACGCCGGTCCAGGCGGAGATCACCTCGTCGATGTCGGCGCGCCGCACCTCCGACGACTCCTCCTCGCCGCTGCCGCGCAGCCCTTCGAGGTCCTCGCGCAGCTCAATCTCCCGCTCCCGCAGGTAGACGGCGCGCTCGAAGTCCTTGTCGGAGATCGCCCCTTTCATCGCCTTGGTGACCTGCTGCACCTCGTCCTCGAGCTGACGGACGTTCTGGGTGTCGCGCACCCGGCGCAGCTTGACCTTGGCGCCCGCCTCGTCGATGACGTCGATCGCCTTGTCGGGCTGGTGACGGTCGGAGATGTAGCGGGTCGACTGGAAGATCGCCGCCTCGAGCGCCGCCTGGGTGTACTTGACGTGATGGAACGCCTCGTAGCGCTCCTTGACCCCCTCGAGGATCGCCAGCGTCTCCTCCGAGGTCGGCTGCTCGACCTGGATCGACTGGAACCGTCGCAGCAGCGAGCGGTCCTTCTCGATGTACTTGCGGAACTCCTTGAGGGTGGTGGCGCCGATGCAGGAGATCTCGCCGCGCGACAGGGCGGGCTTGAGGATATTGGCGGCGTCGAGCGACCCTTCGGCCGAGCCGGCGCCGATCAGCGAGTGGATCTCGTCGATGAAGATGATGATGTCGTTGTTGTCGCGCAGCTCCTTGAGGATCCCCTTGAGGCGCTCCTCGAACTGCCCGCGGTACTTGGTGCCGGCGACGATCAGCGACAGGTCGAGGGCGAGCAGCCGCTTGCTGGCGAGCACCACCGGCACCCGCCCCTGGACGATGCGCTGCGCCAGCCCCTCGACGATGGCGGTCTTGCCGACCCCCGGCTCGCCGAGCAGGATCGGGTTGTTCTTGGTCCGCCGCGACAGGATCTCGACGATCCGCTCGAGCTCCGCCTCGCGGCCGACCAGCGGGTCGAACTCCCCCTGCGCCGCCAGCTGCGTGAGGTCGCGCGCGTATTCCGACAGGTACGGCAGCTCCTTCTTCTGGTCGGACGCCTCGCGCTCGCGAGCGATCGACATCACCTCCTCGCGCAGCGAGTAGAGGTCGATGCCGGCCTGCACCAGGGCGCGGGCGGCGAGGCACCCCTCGACGCGCAGGATGCCGATCAGCAGGTGCTCGGAGCCGACCGCGGCGTGGAGCATGCTCTCCGCCTCGTGCGAGGCGTAGGCGAGGATCTTCTTCGACTCCTCGGAGAGGGGCAGCTCGGCGGTCGACGAGATGCGCTCGACGAACACCCGCTCCCCTTCGATCTCGCGCCGCAGGTCGTCGGCCTTGACCTCGAAGCGCTCGAAGATGTCGGAGACCGCCTCCTCGCCCTCGCGGAGGATGCCCAGCAGGATGTGCTCGGACTCGATCACGCGGCTGCCGAGCTTGCTCGCCTCGTAGCGGGCGAAGAAGAGGGCGCGCCGGGCCTTCTCGTTGTACTTCTCGAACATGCAGTCCTTCCGCCGTAGCGTCGAGAGGCCCTGTCAGAGCTGGCTGAGACGCCCCTCTTCGAGCGTGAGGACTCTACCACAGCGCCTGGCGAGCTCCGGGTTGTGGGTGACCACCAGAGCGGTGGTCCGATGGCGCTTCTGGAGGTCGAGCATGAGCTGGAAGACGGTCTCCCCGCTCTCCGGATCGAGGCTTCCGGTCGGCTCGTCGGCGAGCAGCAACGGCGGCTCGAGCAGCAGCGCGCGGCAGAGCGCGACCCGTTGCCGCTCGCCCCCCGACAGCTGGCTCGGGAAGGCGTCGCCGCGCTCGAGCAGCGCCACTTCGTCGAGCAGCGCGCGCGCCCGCCGCTCGAGCTCGCCGCCGCCCAGCCCCCGGATGCGGCCGGGGAGCATGACGTTCTCGAGCGCCGAGAAGTCCGCCAGCAGCTCCTGGAACTGGAAGACGAAGCCGACCGTCCGGTTGCGGAACGCCGCCGCCGCGGCGCCGTCGAGCTCCTGCCACGTCTGCCCGCCGATCGAGATGCGACCGGCGTCGGGGCGGTCGAGGCCGCCGAGCAGGTGCAGCAGCGTCGACTTGCCGCACCCGGAGGGGCCGACGACGGCGACGAACTCGCCGGCGGCGACCTCGAGGTCGATGCCGCGCAGCACCGAGATCTCGCGGCTGCCGTCGCGGTACGCCTTCACCACCCCGCTGGCCCGCACCTCGACGCTCATCGCCGCAGCGCCTCCACCGGCTCGAGGTCGGCGGCCCGGCCGGCCGCCCACCACGAGCAGCCGCCCGCCAGCACCACCGCGGCGATCAGCACCGTCGCCAGGTCGCCGGCCGCCAACCGGAAGGGGACGTAGTCGAGGAAGTAGACCTGTTCCGGCAGCGCCAGCAGTCGCCAGCGGTCGAGCGCCCAGGCGAGGGGGACGCCGGCCGCCAGCCCGGCGAGCGCGCCGCCGCCCGCCAGCAGCCCGGCGAGCCAGAGGAAGATCCGGCGCACCGCCGCGCGATCGGCCCCCATCGCCCGCAGCATCCCGACCTCCGAGCGCTTGCTGGCGAGGATCAGCATCAGGCTCGACACCAGGGCGAGGGCGGCGACGACGACGATGAGGAAGATGCCGAGGAACATCAGGCTCTTCTCCAGCCGCAAGGCGAAGAGCAGGGCGCGGTTGAGCTCCCTCC
>JBPEXA010000080.1:0-6793 GCA_052032135.1 Thermoanaerobaculia bacterium
AGAGAGGGTCCGGGCGGCGCTCGAGCCCGTCTACGGCGGCGAGACGCCGATCTGGATCCAACGCTGGCGGATGTTCTTCATGGCGTGTGCCGAGCTGTTCGGCACCGCGGACGGCAACGAATGGCTGGTCGGCCACTACCGGCTGCGACCGGCGACGGAGGTGTCCTGATGCGAGTTCCCCTGATGCTCTTCTTCGCGGCGATCCTCGCCGGGATGCTGTGGGTGACGACCGCGGCCAGCCTCGAGCAGGACCTCTGGTCGGCGGTCGAGGAGCTGTGGCCGGACGGTTGGTTCCGCGCCACCCTGGCCGACGCCTATTTCGGCTTCCTCACCGTCTTCGTCTGGATCGCCTGGCGCGAAGCCTCGGTCGGCCGTTCGGCGGTCTGGTTCGTCGCTCTCATGCTGCTCGGCAACATCGCGATCGCCGTCTACTTCCTCGTCGCCCTCGCTCGCCTCGAGGGACCGGGGATCGACGGCCTCTTCCGACGGCGCCGAGGGGCGGAGGCGGCCGATGCTTGACCTCCACCCCCTCGTTCTCGGGCTCGCCGCGGCGATGACGATGATGAGCGCTCTGTGGCTGTGGTCGCTGCGCCTCGAGGACGTCAGCATCGTCGATATCTTCTGGGGTCTCGGCTTCGTGCTCGCCGCGGCCGTCTATCACCTGTCGGGCGACGGCGATCCGCTGCGCATGCGCGTCGTCCTCGGCCTGGTGGCGGTGTGGGGGCTGCGGCTCAGCTGGCACCTCTTCCGCCGCAACTGGGGCGAGGAGGAGGACTATCGCTACCGCGAGATGCGGGAGAAGGCGGGATCGTCGTTCCGCTGGCGCAGCCTGGTGACCGTCTTCTGGCTGCAGGCCGCGCTGCTGTGGATCGTCGCGCTGCCCCTGTGGGCGGCCCAGGACACGGCGACGCCGCCGGCGTGGACCGGCTGGGACGTCGTCGGCGTGGTGCTGTTCGGGATCGGCTTCACCTTCGAGGCGGTCGGTGACTACCAGCTCCAGCGCTTCAAGGCCGACCCCGACAATCGCGGCAAGGTGCTCGACAGCGGCCTCTGGCGCTACACGCGGCACCCCAACTACTTCGGCGACGCCGTCCTCTGGTGGGGGTTCGCCATGTTCGCGGTGGCGGTCGACGGTCGCCTGTGGACGCTGATCGGCCCGGTGGTGATGACCGTGCTGCTGATGAAGGTGTCGGGGGTCGCGCTGCTCGAGAAGCGCCTCAGCGAGACGAAGCCGAAGTACGCCGACTACGTGCGGCGCACCAACGCCTTCTTCCCCTGGTTCCCCAAGAGCTGACGCCCAGGAGGGCCAGGACCGCCGGCGTCAGACCGCCGCCGGCACCCGCTCTTCGACGTCGGCGTCGCTCTCCACGGTGCGATCGACGTCGGGAGCCGTCCAGTCGGGCAGCCCGACCGACCCTTCTTCGAGCCACGCGTGGCGGCCGTCGGCGACCTGCACACCGCGGCGGTACTTGACGGCGTCGTCGTTGTGCCACAGCTCGTGGAAGAGACGCTGGACGTTGCGGCGGCCGTTGCGCGCAGCGAGGTCGGCGAGCTCCTCCGCCTTCGCAGCGTCGGCGTCGCCGGCCTCGCGCATCGCGTGGGCGCGAGCGACGCTGGTGGCGATCGCCAGCAGCTCGTTGGCGATGTCGACCAGCCGGAAGAGGAAGGCCTGCTTCTTCTCCATCTTCGCCTGGTGGACGAGCATGCCGTGGAAGACCTGTCGAGAGAGCTTGCGGGTCTTGCGCTCGACGAAGCGCAGGTGGCCGGCGAGCTTGCCGAAAGAGGCGTAGCGCGGCCACCGCCCCCAGCCGAGCCAGCGGCTCGGGTACCACCACAGATAGAAGAGACCGCTCTGGACGAACGCCGCCGCCTTCTTGCCGAGACCGGCGCGCGGATCGATCAGCGAGCCGGCGACCTGCAGGTGCTTGTCGACCGCCTCGCGGGCCATCAGCAGGTGCATGATCTCGCTCGATCCCTCGAAGATGGTGTTGATGCGGTAGTCGCGCATCATCCGCTCGACGCCGATCGGCTCGTCGCCGCGATCGGCGAGCGACGTCTCCGTCTCGTATCCGCGGCCGCCGCGCACCTGCATCGTCTCGTCGATGATGCGCCAGGTGCTGGTGGTGTTCCACTCCTTGGCCGCCGCTGCCTCGAGGCGGATGTCGACGTTGCCGCGGTCGGCCATCGCGGTCGCCAGCGCGGCGACCGACTCCATGGCGAAGGTGGTCGCCGCCATGTCGGCGATCTTGTGGGCGATCGCCTCGTGCCGGGCGACCGGCACCCCCCACTGCACCCGCTCGCTCCCCCACTTGCGGCAGATCTCGACGCACATCTTGGCGGTGCCGACCGAACCGTTGGGGATCGACAGCCGGCCGTCGTTGAGGGTGGTGAGCGCGATCTTGAGGCCGCGCCCCTCCTGGCCGATCAGATTCTCCGCCGGCACGTTCACGTTCGTGAAGCTGATGACGCCGTTGGCGAGCGCCTTGAGGCCCATGAAGTGGCAGCGGTGCTCGAGCTTCACGCCCGGCCACGCGGTCTCGACGACGAAGGCGCTGATCTTGCCGCTCTCCGGATCCTTGGCCATCACCACCAGCAGGTCGGCGATCGTGCCGTTGGTGCACCACAGCTTGACGCCGTCGAGGCGATAGGAGCCGTCCGCCTGCTTGGCGGCGGTCGTCTCGAGGCGGGCCGGGTCGGAGCCGACGTCCATCTCGGTGAGCGCGAAGGCGGAGATCTCGCCCCGCGCGCAGCGCGGCAGGTACTTCTGCTTCAGCTCCTTGCTGCCGAACAGCTTGAGCGGCTGCGGCACGCCGATCGACTGGTGAGCGGAGAGCAGCGCGCTGATGCTGCCGTCGATGCTGCCGACGTACTGCATCACCGTCTGGTACTCCTGGTTGGTGAAGCCGAGCCCGCCGTACTCCGTGGGGATCTTCATCCCGAAGGCGCCGAGCTCCCGGAGGCCGTCGAGCAGCCAGTCGGGGTACTCGCCGCTCTCTTCGATCGCCACCGAGTCGACCCGCGCCATCAGCTGCTGGAAGCCCTCGTAGAACGCCTCGAACTCGGGGCGCGGCGCTCCCGGCAGCGGGAACGGGTGCATCAGGTCGAGGCGGAAGCGGCCGAGGAACATCTCCCGCATGAAGCTCGGATGCGTCCACTCTGTCTGCCGCGACGCCTCCGCCACCTCGCGCGACTGCGCCTCGGTGACCTCGCGAGTCGGGGTGCCCTGCTGAGATTCGACGGCCATGGCGACGGCTCCTTTCGGCCGTATTCTACGCGCTCTTCGGCTTTGCCGCAATGCGACGTCATCCGAGACGCAATGCGGCAAATCAGCGCGGTCTTCGCCGCAGTGCGGCCCAGACTCCGGCGAGCACCAGCGCCGCTCCGGCGACCACCCGTGGGGTGACCGTCTCGTCGAGGAGGAGCGCCCCCACTGCCAGCGCGACGATCGGGATGCCGAAGGTGATCAGCGACAGCGCCGTGACGGTCACTCGCGACAGCAGGCGGAAGTAGACGACGAAGGCGAGGGAGGTGCCGACCAGCGCCAGGTAGAGCAGCACCGCCCACGACCGGAATCCGAAGTCGGCCGCTCCCACGTCCTCGAAGCCGAGCGCCAGCGCGCCGGTGATCACCGCCGTGATCAAGAGGCAGGGAGCGGTGAGCGAGACCGGGTGAACGTGGCTGAAGGAGCGCTTGATGACGACGTCGCCGAGCGCGGCGGCGATCGGCGAGGCGAGGAAGACCCAGGCGGCCAGCCGGGTCTGCGGGTCGGCGAGCGCGCCGAGGTCGTCGGAATAGATGACCGCCACGCCGGCGACGCCGAGCAGCACGCCGACGACCGCCAGCGGCCGGAGCCGCTCCCCCGGCACCAGCCAGTGGGCGAGCACGGCGACGAAGAGCGGGAAGGTGGTGAACAGCACTGCCGCCAGGCCCGAGGAGAGCCACTGCTCGGCCCAGTAGACGACGCCGTAGGGGATCGCGAAGTGGGTGACGGCGTTGAACGTCCACAGCCCCCACAGGTTGCCGTCGCGGCGCCACTCGATGCCCGCCAGCCGGCAGCCGACGATCAGCACGGCGCCGGCGATGGCGAAGCGGACGGCGATGCCGAGAAACGGCGGCATCGTCTCGAGGCCGATGCGGATCGCCGCGTAGGTGGTGCCCCAGATGGCGATCAGCAGGCCGACCTGCGCGCCCACCAGCTGCGGCCGGCCGGGGGCCGCGGGGGTGGGCTCGCCGACGGCCGCCATCGCGGTCAGGGATAGATGCGGTGCAGCATCCTCGGGTACGGGATCGTCTCCCGCAGGTGGCTCACTCCGCACATCCAGGCGACGAAGCGCTCGAGGCCCATGCCGAAGCCGCTGTGGGGGAAGGTGCCGTAGCGACGGATGTCGAGGTACCACTGGAAGGCGTCGAGCGGCAGTTCGTGCTGGCGGATCCGTTCGAGGAGGAGGTCGTGGTCGTGGATCCGCTGGCTGCCGCCGATGATCTCGCCGTACCCTTCGGGAGCGATGACGTCGAGCCCGAGCACGACGTTCGGGTCCTCCGGGTCGGGCTCCATGTAGAACGCCTTGATGGCGGCCGGGAACCGCGTCACCATCGTCGGCCGGCCGTAGATCTCGCCGATCAGCGTCTCGTCCTCGGCGCCGAAGTCGTCTCCCCACTCGATCGCCTGCCCCTTCTCGCGCAGCTGGTCGATCACCTCGGTGTAGGTGACGCGGGGGAACGGCTCGGCGACCCGCTCGAGTGGCTCGAGATCCCGCTCGAGGACGGCGAGCGACTCCCGGCAGCGGTCGAGCACCCGCCCGACCAGCTCCTGCACGAAGGTCTCCGCCAGCTCGCACAGCCCGTCGAACTCGAGGAAGGCGACCTCCGGCTCGACCATCCAGAACTCCATCAGGTGCCGCCGCGTCTTCGACTTCTCCGCCCGGAAGGTGGGGCCGAAACAGTAGACCTTGCCGAGCGCCGCCGCCGCCGGCTCGAGATAGAGCTGTCCCGATTGCGACAGGTACGCCTGATCGTCGAAGTAGTCGGTCTCGAACAGCGTCGATGTCCCCTCACAGGCGGCGGGCGTGAGGATCGGCGAGTCGATGAGGGTGAAGTCGCGCTGGTAGAAGAAGTCGCGGATCGCCTGCACGCATTCGTGGCGGACCCGCAGCGCGGCGTGCTGCCGGCTCGACCGCAGCCACAGGTGGCGGTGGTCCATCAGGAACGCGACGCCGTGCTCCTTGGGCGAGATCGGGTAGTCCTCGGTGAGGTGCTCGATGCGCAGCTCCTCGAGCTGGATCTCGACGCCGCTCGGCGCGCGGCGGTCCTCCTTGACCGTGCCGCGCAACCAGATGGTCGACTCCTGGGTCACCGTCTCGATCGCCTCCCAGGCGGCGTCGGAGACGTCGTCGCGCCCGGCGACCGCCTGAACGGTGCCGCTGCCGTCGCGCACCTGCAGGAAGGCGATCTTGCCGCTCGAGCGCCGGCCGGCGAGCCAGCCGCGCAGCTCGACCCGTTCTCCGACCGCCTGGGGCAGATTGCGTATCTCCCGAATCATCCGTCGCGCTCCGTTGGACGGCGGATTGTACCCCGGCATCGCGGGCGGTGCCGCCCCGGCGTCGTCACTCCTCGAACGCTTCGAGGTTCTCGAGCGCCGCCTCCGCCGCCTCCTGCTCCGCCAGCTTCTTGCTGCGCCCGCTGCCCCGCCCGACCGAGCGCTCGCCGACGAGCACCTCGACCTCGAACACCTTGCGATGATCGGGCCCGTGGGCGCCGGTCAGCCGGTAGGTCGGCGGCGCGCCGCCGCTCGACTGCAGCCACTCCTGCAGCGCCGACTTGGCGTCCTTCTTCCGCCATCCGCTCCCCTCGGTGCGGGCCTGCTCGAGGAGCTGTTCGGTGACCCGTCGCGCCTCGACGAGGCCGCCGTCGAGATAGACGGCGCCGATCAGCGCCTCGACGACGTCGCACAGCAGCGACGGCTTCTCGCGGCCGCCGGAGCGCTCCTCGCCGACCCCGAGGCGGATCGCGCCGCCGAGCTCGAGCGTGGCACCGAGCGCCGCGAGCACCGGCTCGGAGACCAGGTAGCTCTTGAGTCGCGACAGCTCCCCCTCGCTGTCCTCCGGGTAGCGGCGGAAGAGCCACTCGGCGGAGGCGAGGTCGAGGACCGCGTCGCCGAGAAACTCCAGCCGCTCGTAGTGCTCGTCGAGCCCCTGCTCGTTGGCGTAGGAGCGGTGGGTGAGCGCCACCTCGAGCAGGCGGGGATCGGAGAAGCGGTAGCCGATGCGCCGCTCGATGGCGCGTGCCCCGGCGTCCTTGCGGCGTCCGAACAGCATCCTCACCGCCGCCCGAAGCGACTCTCGAACTCGCGGTCGGTCATCCGCAGGACGATCGGCCGGCCGTGGGGGCAGGCGTAGGGGTCCTCGGCGTCGAACAGCTCGCCGACGAGCGCTTCCATCTCGGCGGCGGTCAGCGGCTCGTGCATCTTGACCGCCGCCTTGCACGAGGCGTCGGCCGCCCAGCCGTCGAGCAGCCGACGACCCATGCTCTCGGCGTCGTCGCCGCCGTCTCCGGCGTCGGCGATCCGCCGCAGCAGGCGATCGGCGCGATCGATCTCGAGGCCGGCGGGGATCGCGCCGACCGAGATCGCGCCGCCCGACAGCGCCCCGACTTCGAAGCCGCAGGCGGCGAGCTCGCTCTCGAGGTCGGCGAGCCGCATCGCCTCGGCGGGAGCGAGCTCGAGCAGCAGCGGCTGCAGCAGCCGTTGGCTCTGCTGCGCTCCGGACGCCATCGACCGTCGCAGCCGCTCGTAGAG
>JBPEXA010000081.1:0-3075 GCA_052032135.1 Thermoanaerobaculia bacterium
CGGCGAGCACCGCCACAATCTCTTCGCCCTGCTCGCGCTGCTCTACGAGCGGGAGCCGATCTGGGACGCCTATCGAGGCCTCTACCAGCCGGGCCTCCGCGCCGGGGCGCTCGAATATCTCGATTACACCCTCAAGGGGCAGGAGCACCACGACCTGCTGGCGGCGATCGGCGACTCGCCCCTCGGCGACAAGCTCGCTCTCGCCGAACGGCTGTTCGGCTTCCGCCGCGCCGACCGCGTGGCCGTCCTCCACAAGCACTTGTCGCCCCAGGACGTGCGCGAGATCGAGGCGCCGTTCCTCACCGTGGGCGCGATCCACGCGGTGGAGGCGGAAGCGCTCCGCGAGCTGTATCCGGTGGTGCGTTCGCTACAGTCGACGGCTACCGATCTCTTCGTGGTGGAGACGGCGGCGTGGGCGATGCGCAGGATCGGCGCCGCCGGCGAGGAACGACCGGCGTGACGAACTTGTTGCAACCGACGAAGCTCCCACTCGACGGGGGACCGTAACGATGACCGAGATGGCGCGAATCGAGAAGGTGATGTTGCTGCAGCGAGTGGAGCTGCTGTCGGCGTGCAGCGCCGAGCAGATCCTCCGCATGTCGGCGATCGCGCGCCCCAGCGCCTTCGCCGAAGGCGAGGTCATCCACCGCGCCGGTCAACCGGCGACCCGCTTCTACGTCATCGAGAGCGGGGCGGTGGAGCTGGTGCCGGCCGACGCGGGGGCGCGGGTGCTCGGTCCGGCCGACACCTTCGGCGCCTCCGACATCCTCTGCGGCCGCATGCGCACCCGCACCGCCACCGCTCTCGAGAACACGCGGGTGCTGGCGATCGACGCCGAGGACTTCTTCGACTTGCTGTCCAACAACATCGAGATCGTGAAGGCGCTCTTCCGCCAGCTGCTGGCGGCGCCGCCACCTGCAGTGACGGTCGAGGCGGGTGACCGGTAGACCGATGCGCGACGCTCGGCGAGCGATGGCGACGGCGGCCGCCCTGGCGCTGGCGGTGCTGGTCGGCTCGGCGCCGGCGCGCGGCGAGCGCGTGGTGGCGATCGGCGACGTGCACGGCGCCCACGAGTCGTTCCGCGGCATCCTCGAGGCCGCCGGCCTGATCGACGACAGCGGCCTCTGGCGGGGGGGCGACACAACCTTCGTCCAGACCGGCGACCTCACCGACCGCGGCGTCCGGGTGCGCGAGGTGCTCGATCTGATGATCGATCTCCAGCGCCAGGCGCCGGCCACCGGTGGCCGGGTGATCGCGCTGCTCGGCAATCACGAGATCAACAACCTGGTCGGCTATCGCGCCGACGTCGCCATGCAGGGGAAGCCGCCGGCGGAGGTCTACGCCACCTTCGCCGGAGCCGACGCCGAGGCGCTGCGCAAGAAGGCGCTCAAGCAGTGGAACCGCTGGCGCCGTCGCTTCCCCACCTGCACGGTGAGCGATCGCGACCAGTGGCTGGCCGCCCATCCGCCCGGCTACGTCGAGTACGCGCAGGCGTTCGGTGTCGACGGCCGTTACGGGCGGTGGCTGCGGACGCTGCCGGTGGTGGCGCGCGTCGGCGACACCATCTTCCTCCACGGCGGTCTCAGCCCCGAGCTGCCCGAACTGCACGGGGCAGCGGATCTGGACGCGATCAACGCCCGGGTGGCCGAGGAGATCGCTCAGTGGGACCGCGATCGAGCGACGCTCGAGAAGGCGGGCATCGTGGTGCCGACCAGCGAGCTGGGAGAGGTGCTGTGCGCCATCGACTATCAGCTGGCGGTGCTCGCGGCGCAGCCGGACGACGCCCGCGCGCAGGCCGAGCGCGCTCGACTCGCCGAGCTGAGGGGTCGGCTCCCCAGCTCGTCGAGCTGGCTGTCGTTCGCCGGCGAGGGACCGCTGTGGTACCGCGGTTTCGCCCAATGGAACGACGAGGAAGGACCGGGACTGCTCGACCGGGTGGCGTCGATCTTCGGCGGCTCGCGGTTCGTCGTCGGCCACACGCCGCAGGTCACCGGCATCGTCTCCCGCTTCGGCGGCCGGCTGTTCCTGATCGACACCGCCATGGTGTTCGGGGCCGCCGCAGGAGGTCGAGCCGCCGCTCTCGAGCTCGACGGCGACGCGGCGTGGGCGATCTATCGCGACGCGCGGGTGCCGCTCACCAGCGACGCCGAACGCGAGGTGCGCCCCGCCGCCGGCGGGATGGTCGGCCTCGCCGCCGCCGACGACCGCCGGCGAGCGGTGGCGATGGCGGCGAGCTCGGCGCCGCAAGAGGCGCCGGCCCGCCGGCAGTGGCTCGGCCCCGACGGCGAGTCGCTGCCGTTCGCCAGCGACGAGGAGCTGCGCCGGTTCCTCACCGAGGCGACGGTGGTGTCGATGGACGACATCCCGGTCGGCATCACCCGACCGAAGCGGCTGGTCCTCGAGAAGGACGGCGTGCGGGCGCGAGCGGCGTTCCGCCACGTCGATTTCGTCACCGACCGCTACCGCCTGTCGAGCGGCAAGATGGTGCTGTTCTTCCGCGACAGCTTCATCAACGAGGTCGCCGCCTACGAGCTCGCCAGGCTGATGGGCCTCGACAACGTCCCTCCGGCGGTGCTGCGGCAGGTGCGGCGCGAGAAGGGCTCGGTGCAGATCTGGGTCGAGCAGGCGATGACCGAGCAGGGGCGCCGGGAAGACGGCGTCGCGCCCCCCGACCGCCTGCGCTTCAACCGCCAGTTCTTCGAGATGCGGGTGTTCGACAACCTGATCCACAACATCGATCGCAACCAGGGGAACATCCTCTTCGATCGCGACTGGCGGCTGTGGATGATCGACCACACCCGGGCGTTCGCCCGCGACAAGCGACTGTCGGCTCCCGACGACGTCGTCCAGCTCTCCCGCCGCTTCTGGGAGCGCCTGCAGACGGTCGCCGACGCCGACATCGAGCGCACCCTCGAGCCGTACCTCAACCCGGCGGAGATCCAGGCGCTGCTGGTCCGCCGCCGGCACCTGATCGAGGCGATCGAGCAGCGGATCGCCGCCCGCACCGAGGCACGGGTGCTGTTCGACTACGGCGATCCGCCGCCGTCGTCGGTCACCATCACCCCGATCGAGGTG
>JBPEXA010000082.1:0-1964 GCA_052032135.1 Thermoanaerobaculia bacterium
TCACCGCCAGCTTGGCCGCCGCCGCCGAGCCGCGCCGCGCGCCGATCTCCTCGGCGAAGAGAGAGGCGGTCTTGTACCGGTGGTGGCCGTCGGCGATCAGCCCGGCGCGGTCGCCGAGCCATGCGCGGTAGCGGTCGATCCGCCGGGAATCGTCGATTCGGAACGAACGGTGGACGTTGCCGAATTCGTCGCGGTGCACGGCGAGGGAAGCGGCGTCGCGGCAGTCGGCCTCCAGCCCGCCGTCGAGGGTGCCGTCGTCGTCGGCGAGCACCAGGATCGGCTCGTAATCGAGGGCGGTCGTGCGGAGCAGCGCGAGCCGCTCGGCGACCGTCTTGTCGACCGTCTCCTCGTGCGGGCGGATGACGCCGCTCGAAGGCGGCTCGACGTCGATCAGGGCGGTGAGCCCGAACCGTCGCTGCCCGGAGGGGAGCTCGATCGAGTTGGCGTAGAGCGCCGGGCGATCGTCACGGACGACGACGCCGTCGGAGCGCCACCGGCGATGGAGAGCGGCGCTGCGCTCGTGCCCATCGGCGCCGTCTCGCGCCACCGGCCGTGTCAGGTGGACGAAGTGACCGTCGATCTCGTGAAAGCGGTCGCGCGCGTCGTCGTCGATCTGATCGTACGGCGGCGCGGCGAGGCGGCCACAGGTCTCCGGCTCGCCCCCATAGCGGAGGCCGTGAAATGCTCGAATCTGCATGCTGTCGTCGATCCCCCTTCGTGCCGCCGCTATCCTAGCGCGCCGTCGAACGGCGCCCGGCCGGGTCCGCGGAGCGCGGGTCACCGCGTCGACGGGCGGCCGGTCGTGAGAGCCGGCGGTCGCCGGGCGGCACGCCTGGTGTCGGCGGCCGCTCTGCTGTCGGTCGCCTGGCTGGCGCTCGAATGGGCGCTGTTGCCGGATGTCGGGTCGGTGGCGGTGACGTCACCGCGGTCGACCGCATTCACCCGCTGGACGGCGGCGCGAGAGCAGCGATCGATCGAGGTCGAATGGGTGCCGTACGCGGAGATCGCGACCTCGCTCAAGCTGGCGGTGGTGGTGGCCGAGGACATCAACTTCTTCGCCCACGACGGCTTCGATCGGGAGCAGATGCGCATCGCCTTGCGCGAAGCGGTCGATCAGCGCCGGATGCCGCGCGGCGCCTCGACGATCAGCCAGCAGCTGGTGAAGAACCTCTGGCTCTCCCCTTCGAGGTCGCCGCGCCGCAAGGTCCGCGAGGCGGTGCTCACCCGACGGCTCGAGGCGCGGCTCGATAAGCGGCGGATCCTCGAGCTCTATCTCAACGTCGTCGATTTCGGTGACGGAACCTTCGGCTGCGGTCCCGCGGCTCGCCGCTTCTTCGGTCGCCGCCCCGCCGCTCTCGGCCGCCGCCAGGCGGCGCGGATGGCGGCGGTCCTGCCGCGACCGTCCCGCTGGCGACCCGACGGCGACGACGCCCGATTCCTGGCGGCCGTCGATCGGATCGAACGGCGGATGGCGCGCGCCGACTGGGTGAGGGGCTCGCTGTGAGCGCCGACCGGGGGGTCTGG
Source organism: Thermoanaerobaculia bacterium (assembly GCA_052032135.1). Taxonomy (GTDB): domain Bacteria; phylum Acidobacteriota; class Thermoanaerobaculia; order Multivoradales; family JAHEKO01; genus CALZKB01. The sequence continues at coordinate 1,525 of JBPEXA010000082.1, forward strand.
AGATGGCTGCGGGTGGTCGGCGGCGCGGTGCTGCGCACCACCCGTCGCGATCGGGTGACCGCGGAGGCCGCTCGCATCGCCTACTACGCGTTCCTCTCGTTGTTTCCCTTCCTGCTGGTGCTGTTCTCCCTCACCGGCTTGATCGGCGGCGACGGCGCGTTCGCCTGGATCATGCGCCAGCTGGCGCTGACGCTCCCCACCGCCGCGTTCGTCCTGGTCGAGGACTTCGTGCGCGAGGCGACGTCGACCTGGCACCCGGGGGTCCTGTCGCTGAGCCTGGTGCTGACGCTCTACCTCGCCTCCGGCGTGTTCGCGGCGCTCTTCGACGGCCTGAACATGGCCTACAACGTCCGGCGCAAGCGCCGCTGGTGGCGGAAGCGCGCGATGGCTCTCGTCCTGCTGGTGGCGGCACTGGCAGCGATGGTCGGCAGCGCGATCGC
>JBPEXA010000083.1:0-1572 GCA_052032135.1 Thermoanaerobaculia bacterium
CTCGGAGCTCTACCTCGCCACCGACGAGGACCGCGAGGGCGAGGGCATCGCCTGGCACCTCCTGGAGGTCCTCAAGCCGAAGATCCCGATCCGGCGGATGGTCTTCCACGAGATCACCCGCGACGCCATCCAGCACGCCATCGACAACCCACGCGAGCTCGACGACCAACTGGTGGACGCCCAGGAGGCCCGCCGCACGCTCGACCGCCTCTACGGCTACGGGGTGTCGCCGGTGCTGTGGAGGAAGGTGAAGCCGCGCCTGAGCGCCGGGCGCGTACAGAGCGTGGCCGTGCGCATCATCGTCGAGCGCGAACGCGAGCGAATCGCCTTCCGGGCGGCCGGCTACTGGGACATCGAGGGCACCTTCGATACGGCCGAGGAGGAGTCGTTCACCGCCAAGCTGATCGGTGTCGACGGGCGGCGCCTGGCGACCGGCAAGGACTTCGACGACAGCGGCCGGCTGACCAAGGACGATCTGGTCGTCCTCGACCAAGAGGCCGCCCAGGCGCTGGCGGCCGACCTGGCATCGGCGCCGGGGCGGGTCCGCTCGGTCGAGCGCAAGCCCTACAAGCGTTCCCCCTTCCCGCCGTTCCGCACCTCGACGCTGCAACAGGATGCCGGACGCAAGTTCAAGTTCGGGGCCGCTCGCACGATGTCGGCCGCCCAACGGCTCTACGAGAACGGCTACATCACCTACATGCGCACCGACAGCACCTCGCTGTCGGAGGCGGCGGTCGCCGCCGCCCGCGACCAGATCACCGGGCTGTACGGCGCCGAGTACCTCTCCGACGAGCCGCGCACGTACTCCAACAAGGTCAAGAACGCCCAGGAGGCCCACGAGGCGATCCGGCCGGCCGGGGACACCTTCCGTCATCCCGACGAGGTGGCGCCGCTGGTCGGCAACGACGAGGCCAAGGTCTACGAGTTGATCTGGAAGCGGACGCTGGCCTCGCAGATGGCCGACGCCAAGGGCGAGAGCGTGTCGGTCCGCATCGACGCCACCACCGAGTCGGGCCGGGCAACCGAGTTCTCGACGTCGGGGCGGGTGCTGCACTTCCCCGGTTTCCTGCGGGTCTACGCCGTGGTCAGCGACGATCCCGAGGCGGATCGCGACGAACAGGAACGGGCGCTGCCCCCGGTGGCCGAGCAGGACGACGTCACGGTGGCCGGCGCCGACGCCGCCGGCCACGAGACCAAGCCCCCCGCCCGCTACACCGAGGCTTCGCTGGTCCGCAAGCTCGAGGAGCTGGGGATCGGGCGTCCGTCGACCTACGCCTCCATCCTCGAGACGATCCAGTACCGCGGCTACATCTGGAAGAAGGGCTCGGCGCTCGTGCCCTCGGTGATGGCCTTCGCCACCGTCCGCATGCTCGAGGAGCACTTCTCCCACCTGGTGGACTACGCCTTCACGGCCTCGATGGAAGAGGATCTCGACCGGATCGCCAGCGGCGCCGAAGAGCGGGTCCCGTGGCTGTCGAAGTTCTTCCACGGCAACGGCGAGCCCGGTCTCATCGACCTGGTGTCGCCCGAACGGCTCGAGGACATCGACCCGGCCGAGATCAACTCGATCCC
>JBPEXA010000084.1:0-4156 GCA_052032135.1 Thermoanaerobaculia bacterium
CCGGAGAGGCGATCGCGCACCCGTGCGAGGTCGACCGGAATGTCGAGGTGGCGGCCGGAGTCGGCGAGGCGTTCGAGGTGACGCTCGAGCAGCCGGTACCCCTCCTCCGGCTGCCACAGCATCGTCTCGAGCAGCGACCAGGAGCGACGGGGGAGGGTGAGGATGAGCGCCTTGTCGCGACACTCGCGGTACTCCGAGCTCGGCTCGGAGTCCCAGACGATGCCGCCGCCGGTGCCGTAGGTGAGGGTCGACGTCCGGCGGTCGATCACCGCCGTGCGGATGGCGACGCTGAAGCGGGCACGGCGCTGCGGGGCGATCCAGCCGATCGCTCCGGTGTAGATGCCGCGGGGTCGCTCCTCGAGAACGGTGAGGATCTCCATCGTCCGGCGCTTGGGGGCGCCGGTGATCGAGGCGCAGGGGAAGAGGGCGGAGAAGATCTCGTCGAGATCGGCGCTGGTGCGGGCCTCGACGGTCGAGGTGAGCTGAAAGACCGACGGGTACCGCTCGACGTCGAAGAGGCTCGATACCGTGACCGATCCCGGCTCGGCGATGCGGCCGAGGTCGTTGCGCACCATGTCGACGATCATCACGTTCTCGGCCCGGTTCTTCGCCGAGCGCTCGAGCTCCTCCGCCTGACGGGCGTCCTCCGCGGTGGTGCGGCCGCGGGGCGCCGTACCCTTCATCGGCCGGCTGACGATGCGATCGCCCTCGAGCTCGAAGAACAGTTCCGGAGAGGCGGAGCAGACGAGGTGGCGCCCGGTGTCGAGCCAGGCGGCGTAGGGTGCCGGCTGGTGCCGCCAGAGGTGCCGGAAGAGGCCCCACGAGCTGCCGCCGAACGACCCCTCGAGAAAGTAGGTGAAGTTGACCTGGTAGGTGTCGCCGCGCGCGATGGCGTCGTGGATGCGCGCCACACCGGCGGCGTGCGCGCCGGCATCGAGGTCGGGGCGCAGATTGCCGAGGCGGAAGTCCGCCTGCGGCGGCAGATCGGCGTCGGCGACGATCCGCGGCGGTGGGCAGACGGCGAACCACACCGCCGGCGCGGTCGACCGCTGGCGGGTGGTGAGGGCGGGGTCGAACCCTCGGGCGGCCTCGTAGCTGACGAAGCCGAACAGCCAGTGGCCGGCCTCCGCCGCGGCCTCGGCACGGCGGATGGCGTCGGCGGCTCCCTCGGCGCTCTCGGCGACGACCCGCGAGCGGGCCCGGTCGAAGGCGAGCCAACGGCGCGCTCCGGCATCGTAGAAGAGCGCGCGGGCGCTGGAGAGATCAGCGGGGGCTGGCATCGACTGCTAGACTTCCACTCTATCGATCGACGCAGTCTACTGGCGAAGGCCACGCACTGCTGAAGGCCTCTCCGCCGTGCCCCGTCTGACCAAGATCTACACGCGAACCGGCGACGACGGTACGACGGCGTTGGGGGGCGGTCAGCGGGTCGGCAAGGACTCGCTGCGGATCGAGGCGTACGGCTCGGTCGACGAGCTCAATTCGACGATCGGCGTCGCCGTCGCCGGCGGGCTCGCGGAACGGTTGATCGGGCCGCTGGCCCGCGTCCAGAACGACCTGTTCCATCTCGGCAGCGATCTGTGCATCCTCGAGGCGGACAAGGAGCGCATCGCCGTGCCGGGGATCGAGGCGCGACACGTGGCGGCGATCGAGCGGTGGATCGACGAGCTGAACGCCGATCTCGAGCCGCTCGCCAACTTCATCCTTCCGGGCGGCGCGCCCGGTGCCGCCGCACTGCACGTCGCGCGGACCGCCTGCCGGCGGGCCGAGCGCAGGCTCGTCGCTCTCGCCCGAGTCGAGCCGGTGGGCGAGGAGACGGTCCGCTACCTCAACCGCCTGTCGGATCTGCTGTTCGTCATGGCGCGTGTCGAGAACCACGCCAGCGGGACCGACGACGTGCTGTGGGACAGCCGGGCTTGAAGCGGGCTCAGGCCGGCTGATCGGCGACCGTCTCGCGCACCACTTCCTCGATGGTGGTGATGCCGTCGCGGATCTTCTGCAGGCCGCTCTGGCGCAGCGAGATCATCTCGTTCTGGAGCGCGCGCTCGCGCAGCTCGTAGGCGCTGGCGCCGGAGAGGACGAGGTCGCGGATCTCGTCGTCGACCTCCATCACCTCGAACAGGCCGATGCGGCCCTTGTAGCCGGTGCTCGAGCACCGCTCGCAGCCGCGCCCCTTGAACAGCTGCATCGTCTGCGCCTCCTCGGGCGTGAAGCCGAGGTTGACGAGGCTCTGCGGCGGCACCTTGATCGCCTCCTTGCAGCTCGAGCAGATGCAGCGCACGAGCCGCTGCGCGACCACCAGGTGCACGGAGGAGGCGACCAGGAACGGCTCGACACCCATGTTCATCAGCCGGTTGACCGATGACGGCGCGTCGTTGGTGTGCAGCGTCGACAGCACGAGGTGGCCGGTCATCGCCGCCTTGATCGCCACCTCCGCGGTCTCGAAGTCGCGGATCTCACCGACCAGGATGATGTTGGGGTCCTGGCGCAGGAAGGAGCGCATGGCGGCCGCGAAGTTGAGGCCGATCTGCTCCTTGACCTGAACCTGGTTGATCCCCTCGAGATTGAACTCGACCGGATCCTCCGCCGTCATGATGTTGGTTTCCGGCGAGTTGATGCGCGACAGCGCCGAGTAGAGCGTGTTGGTCTTACCGGAGCCGGTCGGCCCGGTGACCAGCACCATCCCGTAGGGGCGGAAGATCGCCTGCTCGAACCGGCGCAGCGGATCGGGCTCGAAGCCGAGCTTCGTCATGTCGAGCATCAGCTTGTCTTTGTCGAGCAGGCGCATCACCAGCTTCTCGCCGAAGATCGTCGGCAGGCTGGAGACGCGGAAGTCGAGATCCTTGACCTTGCCGCCGCTGCGCGTCTTGATCTTGATCCGCCCGTCCTGCGGTAGCCGCTTCTCGGCGATGTCGAGCTTGGCCATGATCTTGAGCCGGCTGGCGATCGCCTCCTTGAGCTTCATCGGCGGTCGCATCATCTCGTAGAGGACGCCGTCGATGCGGTAGCGGACGCGATACTGCTTCTCGTAGGTCTCGATGTGGATGTCGGAGGCGTTGCGCTTGATGGCGTCGGTGAGGATGATGTTGACGAGCCGTACGACGGGCGCCTCTTCCGACTGCTGCGCCAGCTCCTGGAGGTCGAGGTCCTCGTCCTCGTCGAGGACCTCGAGGTCGGCCTCGTCGGCCTCCGCGATGTCCTCCATCACCTTGCGCAGCTCGATCGCGTGGGTCGAGCCGTGGTACTCGTCGATTGCCTCGCGCAGCGCGGTATCGGAGGCGACGACCGGATCGACCGTGTAGCCGGTCATGAACTTGATGTCGTCCATGGCGAACACGTTGGTCGGGTCCGCCATCGCGATGGTCAGCTTGGCGCCGGTCTTGGCGACCGGCAGCACGGTGTACTTGCGCGCCACGTCGGCGGGAACGAGCTGAATGACCGCCTCGTCGATGTCGAGGTCGGTGAGGTCGACCGCCGGCACGCCGTAGCGGTCGGCGAGGAACTCGACCAGCTCGGAGTCCGACATGAAGTTGAGGCGCACCAGATGGGTGCCGAGACGGCCCCCTTCCTCCCGCTGCGCCTCGAGCCCCTGCTGCAGCTGCTCGGGAGTGATCTTGCCGGCTTCGACCAGCAGATCGCCCAGTCGGTGGGCGCCTTTCTCGCCGGCTGTCGGGCTCGTGGTCATGGCCGTCGAGTCTACCCCCACGAGCGCCGGACCGTCAATTTAAAGGCCCGTCAACAAAGGCATTTAGCCCGTCAGCAGTCGGTGCGCGCGATCGACGATCTCCCGCGGCTCGATCTCCAGCAGGCACGCCTTCGCCTCGTCGAGCCGCTGGTAGCAGCCGCTGCACGGCAGCGGGTGGTGGACGTTGCTCTGCGGCGACCCCCAGGCGCCATTGCGCGCCGGGTCGGTCGGCCCGAGGAGGCAGATCACGGGGGTGCCGAGGGCGACCGCCAGATGGAGGGGGCCGGTGTCGCCGGCCAGCAGCAGTCGCGCGCGGCGCAGGTCGGCGGCGAGCTGGGCGATCCCGCCGCCGGCGACCGCGGTCGCGGCGCCCGCGGAGCGCTCGACGACGGCGGCGGCGAGCTCGCCTTCGCCGGGGCCGGCGAGCACCCCGATGCCGCCCTCGCTCGGGGTGGCGAGACCGCGAGCGAC
>JBPEXA010000085.1:0-1883 GCA_052032135.1 Thermoanaerobaculia bacterium
AGCGGAATCTCGAGGCGGAGGGGACGGTCGGCGCGAGGGCCGATCACCAGCTCGGTGCCGACGCTGCCGGCGCTGGCGCGCGCCCGCCGCCACCTCGACCGCAGCGGCAAGAGCGGCGACGTGACGCTCGTCATCACCGGCGGTCTGCGCACGCCGGCCGATTTCGCCAAGGCGCTCGCCCTCGGGGCCGACGGCATCGCGCTCGCCAACGCCTCGATCCAGGCGATCGGCTGCATCGGGATGCGGGCGTGCCACACCAACAACTGCCCGGTGGGGATCGCCACCCAGCGGCCGCACCTGCGCGACCGGCTCCCGGTCGACGAGGCGGCGGAGCGTCTCGCCCGCTTCTTCTCGACTGCCGTCGAGCTGATGAAGGTGCTGGCGCGCGCCTGCGGCCACGAGCATCTCGCCGGCTTCTCCGCCGCCGACCTGACCACCTGGAAGCGCGACGTCGCCCACCTCACCGGCGTGCGGTACGGCGGGGTGACGCCGCTCGACGCCCCGCCGCCCGCCTGACCCGCAGGCGGCAACCCGCTGCGACGACGGCCGTACTTCCAAGGGGAGCCGCAGAGCGACTGATGAGCCAGACCAGCTACGTCCACCGCACCAAGGAGTTCTTCCGCGAGTACACCGCCGGCGCCAACGTCGACGAGTTCCAGCGGTTGTTCGACCGCGACGTCGCCGACGCCTACGCGGTGCTGGCGCGCGATCGGAACGAGACGGAGCCGGAGGAGGGCCTCTCCCGCTGGTTGCACCGCGCCAAGGTGCTGTTCCTCGGCATGTCGTTCAAGCTCCACCCGGCGCGACGGGTGATCTTCGCGCTGTCGCTCGTCTTCACCGTCATCGGGCTGATCGACGACGATCCGGTGCGCTTCACCGGCGACCGGTGGTCGGTGGAGATCGAGTTCACCCCCCTCTGGTTCCTGGTGGCGATCGCCGGGCTGGTGCTGGTGCTCGGCATGGAGCTGGTCGACCGCATCCGCGTCCGCGACGAGCTGGAGGTCGCCCGCCAGCTGCAGCGCGACCTGCTCCCCGACCAGGTGCCGCACGTCGCCGGCTACGACGTCGCCCACTCCTACCGCACCGCCAACACCATCGGCGGCGACTACTACGACCTGCTGCCGCTCGCCGACGGCCGTGTCGTGGTGGTGGTCGGCGACGCCAGCGGCCACGGCATCGCTGCCGGCCTGCTGATGGCGATCGCCAACGCCAGCCTGAAGACCGCTCTCGACATCGATCCGGCGCCGGCGGCGGTGCTCGAGCTGCTGAACCGGGCGCTGGTGCGCACCGGCGACCGCCGCGCCTTCATGACCCTCTTCTACGGCCTGCTCGACCCCCGCAGCGGCACCCTCGACTACGCCTGCGCCGGCCACCCGTTCCCCATCGTCCGGCGGGCGGGCGGCGGGATCGAGGAGCTCGGATCCGGCCAGCTGCCTCTCGGCATGCGCGCGCAGCTCGACTTCGACGCCAGCCGCGTCGAGCTCGCCGACGGCGACCTGCTGATGCTCTACAGCGACGGCCTGCCGGAGGCGATCGACGCCGGCGGCCACGCCTTCGGCTTCGACCGTCTGAGGTCGCTGCTCGAGGCGCCCGGCTCGCCGCAGGCGATCCACGATCGGGTGCTGATCGCCTTCGACCAGCACCGTGGCCAGGAGCCGCTGCGCGACGACCTCACCCTGGTCGTGCTCGCCCGCCACCTGGCGCCGCCGCCGCCGCCGCCGGGCCGCGACTAGCGGGACCGGCCGCCGCGGGGCGGCCTAGGCGCGCTCGACGACCATCGCGAAGCCGACCGCGCCGGCGGCGCAGACGGTGATCAGACCGCGCTGCAGCTCGCGGCGCCGCAGCTCTTCGAGGAGCTGGATCGTCACCCGCCCGCCGGTGGC
>JBPEXA010000086.1:0-5516 GCA_052032135.1 Thermoanaerobaculia bacterium
CGATTCCGGCCGGCGGCGTGCAGGCGGGAGAGGCCGCGCGCCACGTCGAGCGCTACGGTCTCGACACCATGATCCTGATCGGCGGCAGCCTCTACCAGCAGGGCGACCTCGAGCGCGCGACCGCCACCCTGCGCGACGACCTGACGGCGGTGACGGGGTGAGCTCGCGCCGGTTCCGAGGCGACGGCTTCCGCTGGCAGGGGGTCGACGTCCGTCCCTACCGGGAGGAGGCGGAGGGACGGTTCCGGGGGGTCACCCGGCAGACGCTGATCGACGACGCCGATGCCGGGCTCGGCTGCGAAGCCCGCTACTTCGAGATCGAGCCGGGCGGGCATTCGAGCTGCGAGTCCCACCGCCACGCCCACTTCGTCCTGGTGCTGCGAGGGGAGGGGACCGTCCGGCTCGACGACGAGGAGCTGTCGCTCGCCCCCTTCGACGCGGTCTATGTCGCGCCGGGGTCGGTGCACCAGTTCCGCGCCGGGGCGACGCCACTGGGGTTTCTGTGCGTGGTCGACCGGGAGCGGGATCGACCCCGTCCCTGCGACGAGACCGCCGAGCCGACCACCGACCCGCCGAGCTAGGCGCGGTCGGCGACTCGACGCGACGAGTCGACCTCGACGAGCCGACTTCGACCAGCCGACTTCGATCGGCCGGCCGCGGCTAGTCGACTTCGACCGGGTGCTCGAACAGGTCGCGGACGCCCTCGTCGACGGCGTGCGGCAGCAAAACGAGCCGCCGGTTGCCGACGTTGAGCCACAGCCACTCGAGCTGCTCCTCCCGCGCTTCGGGATCGGCGGAGAGCAGCGCGGCGAGGCGCAGGGAGCCGTCGAGTCGCTCCGCGAACCCGCGCAGCGCGGCGGGGACCTTGTCGATCGCCGCCGGGCGGTCGTGGTCGAGCCATAGGCAGTACATCTGGCCGAGCGCCGCCATCGGTACCGGCAGGGTGGCGCCGATCGTCGCCTGCCGCTCGTCCTGGATGCGGTCGAGCATGATGTCGAGCAGGGAGAGGGTGATGGTGTCCGGGGCGGGATCGCCGACCCGGTCGATCGCCAGCACCTCGTCCTGCACCAACTGGTCGGCCTCGGCGAGGAACTGGGCGTAGCCGCCGCCGGTCGCCTCGTGGAGATCGATCAGGGTCAGGTCGGGGCGGAAGACGCCGGTGATGCGGCGGCCGAGATGGCCGAGCTCCTCGCCCGGCCAGCGGGGCCCCTTCTTCAGCACCACGTAGTCGTGCGGCAGCCGGGCGCGGATGCGCTCGACCTCGTCGATCTGTCGCACCCCTTCGAGCACCAGGCTGATCGGCTCGATGGGGACGAACTCGATCTTCGCCTGCGGCGGCGGATCCTCGAGGAGGAAGAAGACGCCGCGCGGCCAGAGGAAGATGTCGATGATCGCCTGCTCGGTCTGCTCGCGCAGCGTCTGCACCACCTGCTCCTCGGTCATGATGTCGAGCTCGACGAGCGCCTCGCCGAGCCGCAGGCCGGTCTGGCTCTCGTCGCACGCCGAGAGAGCCCGCAGCAGCTCGTTCTCCTCGACGTAGCCGGTCGCCAGCAGGTACTGACCGAAGAAGTCGAAGCGCTCGTTCGACAGGCAGCCGACGATGCCGCCGTCGCGCAGCAGCACCCGCTTCTCGCGCGAGCTGCGCCGGATCGCCAGGGTGCCGGTGATGCGGTCGTTCTGAGCCCACTGCAGGAGATCAGCGGGCGGAAACGCCTTCAGCAAGCCGGACATCTGCATGCCGGTTACCTCGGAGGCCGCGCCTCGATCGGGTCAGAAATCGTCATCCGTGCCTCTCCCGCACCCCGCTCTAGCTTACCCGCTAGGTCGCGAGGCGGGCGAGTTCCTCCTCGACCCGCCCCCACTCCTCGACCAGCCTCTCCACCTCGGCGGCGTGTCGACGCTGCTCCCGCTCGAGCTTCTGGACCTCTCCGGAGGGGGTCCGCTCGTAGTACGTGGGATCGCAGAAGATCTCGTTGATCTCGTGGACGCGCGCCTCGGCGCTCTCGATCGCCGCGGTCAGCCGGTCGCGCTCCTTCTCGAGCGCGGCCGCCGCCTTGCCGGCGCCGGCGGAGCCGCGGCTCGACGCCTTGCGCCGGCGCTTGCCGCGCCGCGCCTGTCGCAGCACCACCTCGGCGTCGAGATGGTCGTCGCCGCACCGCTCGACGTACTCGTCGTAGCCGCCTACGAAGTCTTCGATGCCGTCGGAGCGGATCTCGACGATGCGGCTGGCGAGACGGGAGACGAACCACCGATCGTGGGAGACGAAGACGATGGTGCCGTCGTAGGCGTCGAGCGCCTGCACGAGCGCCTCGATCGCCTAGAGATCGAGGTGGTTGGTCGGCTCGTCGAGCACCAGCACGTTCGGCTGCTCGATGCCGAGCCGGGCGAAGATCAGGCGGGCCGCCTCGCCGCCGGAGAGGGCCGTCACCTTCTTGTCGACCTCCTCCCTGGAGAAGAGCACCTGCCCGAGGCGGTTGCGGACGAAGCCGACCGACTCGCCGGGGCAGCTGTCCCACAACCACGCCTCGACCGTCTGGTCGGAGCCGGTCAGCAGCTCTCGATGGTCCTGGGCGAAGTAGCCGGGGTAGGTCTCGTGCCCCCACTCGACCTCGCCGGCGTCGGCGTCGAGGCGTCCGACGAGGATCTTGAGCAGCGTCGACTTGCCGATGCCGTTGGGGCCGATGATCGCCAGCCGGTCGCCGCGCCGGACGGTCAGCTCGACGTCGGACAGCACGACGTTGTCGTCGAACGCCTTGCCGATGCCGGCGAGCTCGACCACCTGCTTGCCGCTCGGCCGGCGCTGCTCGAAGTGGAAGCGCGGGTAGCGGCGCGAGCTCGGGGCGAGGGGCTCGATCGCGTCGGCCTTCTTCTCGATCAGCCGCAGCTTGCTCTGCGCCTGCCGCGCCTTCGTCGCCTTGGCGCGGAAGCGCTCGACGAACGCCTCGTGGTGAGCGATCTCCTTCTCCTGGCGCGCGATCGCCTTCTCCTTCCGCTCCCGCTCGGCGACCTTGGCCGCGGCGAAGGCGGAGTAGTTGCCGGTGTAGAGCGAGACCGTCTCGTAGTCGACGTCGAGGATGTCGGTGCAGACGTTGTCGAGGAAGCGATGGTCGTGGGAGATCACCACGACCATGCCGGCGAAGGTCTGGAGGAACTTCTCGAGCCAGCGGATGGAGAGGATGTCGAGATGGTTGGTCGGCTCGTCGAGGAGCAGCGCGTCGGGCCGGGACGCCAGCGCCTGCGCCAGCAGGACTCTCAGCTTGAAGCCGCCGGAGAGGGTCGACATCGGCTCGCGGTGACGCGCCGTCTCGATGCCGAGCCCCTCGAGGATCTCCGCCGCCTGGGCCTCCGCCGCGTAGCCGTCGTGCTGCAGGATCACCTCCTCGACCGCCGCGTAGCGCTCGGCGTCGAAGTCGGTCTCGGCGCGCGCCAGGATCGCCTCCTTCTCGACCATCGCCTCCCACAGCTCGGCGTTCCCCTGCAGCACGACGTCGAGGATCGGCGTCTTCTCGTAGCGGAAGTGGTCCTGATCGAGAACGCCGATCCGCAGACGCTTGGGAATCGCCACCGTCCCCTCGCTCGGCGGCTCCTCCCCGGTCAGGACGCGCAGCAGCGTCGACTTGCCGGAGCCGTTGGCGCCGACGAGACCGTAGCGGTGCCCCGGGTTGAGCTGGAAGGCGACGTCGCGAAACAACGTCTGCGGACCGTACGACTTGGCGAGGCCCGAGACGGCGATCATCGGTCGGCGAAGATAGCATGTCGAACGGATCGACCCGCCGCCCACGTCTCCGCAGGTGGTCGATGGCGCGCGGGTTGCAACGACCCTTCTCATGCCTCGCAAGGTCCGAGCGCGCTCGTGGCGGCGCCGGCTCCCCCGGCCGGCCTGGATCGGCGCTCTGCTGGTGATCGTCGCCGGCCTCGCCCTCTGGCTGATCTGGCCGTTCTGGCAGCTGGCGGGCCAGTTCGCCGATCGCGCCGCGGAGCAGCCGTCCCGCCTGTACGGCGCTGCGCCGGTCGTCGCCGCCGGCGACGGCGGCTCGATCGACGAGCTGGTGCGGACCCTCACCGCGAGCGGCTACCGAGCGGCCGAAGGGTCGATGCCGGCGCCCGGCGAGTTCCGGCGGTCGGGCGGCACGCTCGAGGTGCACGTGCGACGGACGCCGACCCGCGAGGGATGGCGCGCGGCGGGCATCGCCGAGATCGAGGGGACCGGCGGCGGCATCGCGAGCGTCCGCTGGCGCGGCGCCGAGGTGGCGGCGCTGCCGCTCGAAGCGCCGCTCGTCGCCGCCTTCTACGGCGCCTCGAGGCGCGAGCGCCGGCCGGTCCGCCTCGAGGACCTCCCCGAGCACCTGACCCAGGCGGTGCTGGCGGCCGAGGACGCCGCCTTCTTCGACCACCGCGGGCTGTCGGTCCGCGGCATGGCGCGGGCGCTGTGGGTCAACCTTCGGGCCGGCGACGTCCGTCAGGGGGGGAGCACCCTCACCCAGCAGCTGGTCAAGAACCTCTTCCTCACCCACGACAGGACGGTCGCCCGCAAGGTCCAGGAGATGATCCTGGCGGTCTTCGTCGACTGGCGGTACTCCAAGCCGGCGATCCTCGGCGCCTACCTCAACGAGATCTACTGGGGGCAGCGCGGCGGCGTCAATCTGATGGGCGCCGGCGCCGCCGCCCACGCCTATTTCGGCAAGGAGGCGGTGCAGCTCGACCTCTGCGAGGCGGCGCTGCTGGCGGGGATGATCCAGTCGCCGGGGAGCTACGACCCGGGGCGCCACCCCGACCGAGCCCGCGAACGGCGCGACTGGGTCCTGCGGCGGATGGCCACGCTGGGCTGGCTGCCCGCGGCGCGCCTCGAGAGAGCGGTCGCCGAGCCGCTCTGTTACCGCCCGCCCGCCCGCGCTCCGGCATCGGCGCGGTACGCCCGCGACGCGGTGCGCCGCGAGCTCGAGAGCCGGTGGGCGGTTCGCGAGCTCGAGAGCTCGGGCATCGCGGTGCTCACCACCCTCGATCCGCGAGCGCAGGCGGTGGCCGAGGAGGCGGTCGCCTGGGGGGTCGCGGCGCTCGAGGAGGGGTGGGAGGAGGGGCGGCAGACGGCGACGCCGCTGCAGGCGGCGCTGGTGTCGCTCGATCCGGCGACCGGTGGCATCACCGCCTACGTCGGGGGGCGCGACTACCGGTCGAGCCAGTTCGACCGCGCCGGATCGGCGCGGCGGCAGGCGGGGAGCGCCTTCAAGCCGGTCGTCTACGCCGCCGCCTTCGAGCACGGTGCGGTGCCGTCGACCGTGCTCGCCGACGAGCCGTTGACCGTCGAGGCGGCCGGTTCGCCACGGTGGACGCCGTCGAACGACGACGGGCGCTTTCGCGGCGCGGTGACCGCCCGCCAGGCGCTCGAGACGAGCCTCAACGTACCGACCGCGAGACTGGCGCTCGAGGTCGGCCTCGACCGGGTCGCCGCGCAGGCGACGGCGATGGGCGTCGACCGGCGGCTGCCGGCGCTGCCGGCGATGGCGCTCGGCGCGCTGG
>JBPEXA010000087.1:0-2895 GCA_052032135.1 Thermoanaerobaculia bacterium
GCGACGCCGAGGCCGCGCCGCTGGCCGACGGTGTACCGGTAGTACGGCTCGCCGCGACCGACCTCCCGGCCTCGCCGGTCGACCAGTCGGCTCGCCTCCGTCGGCGCCGGAGCGAACCGCTCGGGCGCCGCCGCCACCTCGCTCTCGACCAAGTCGCGCACGCCGCCGTCGACGAAGCACAGCTCCATGCTCTCGCCCTTCTCCGCTACCACCAGCCCCGCCTCGCGGGCGATTTCGCGCACCTCTCCCTTCGATCGCTCGCCGAGCGGGAACTCGGCGCCGGCGAGCTGCTCGGCGGTGAGCTCGAAGAGGTAGTAGCTCTGGTCCTTGCCGGGGTCGAGAGCGGTGTGCAGCTCGACGCCGTCGTCGCCGTCGACGAGGCGGGCGTAGTGGCCGGTGGCGACCCTCGTCGCCCCCAGCTGGCGAGCGCGCTCGACGAAGCGGTCGAACTTGATGAAGGTGTTGCAGCGCGTGCACGGCACGGGGGTGCGGCCGGCGAGATAGTCGTCGACGAACGGCTCGACGACCTGCCGCCGGAAGTCGTCCTCGAGCTCGATCGTGTAGTGCGGGATGCCGCACTGCTCGGCGACCCGACGGGCGTCGCCGAGGTCGAGAGCGCCGCAGCAGCGGCCGCTCCCGCCGCCCGACCGGTCCCACAACAGCATCGACAGGCCGACGACCGTCGGGTCGTCGCGCGACAGCAGCCAGGCGACGACCGACGAGTCGAGCCCGCCGCTCATCGCCACCGCCGTCCGACCGCTCACGAGCGCGCCTCGGCGGGCGCCGCGCGGTGGAGCTCGGCGACCTCGGCCGCCAGCGCCTCGACCAGTCGGTCGGCGACCTCGAGCGGCGTGTCTTTGCCGAAGCTGATGCGCAGCGAGCCGAGCGCCTCCTCCTGCGGCACGCCGAGGGCGGCCATCGTCGCGCTCACCGACACCTTGCCCGAGGAGCAGGCGGAACCGGTCGACACCGCGAACCCGCGCAGGTCGAGGCGCACCATCAGCGCCTCGCCGCTGAGGCCGGGGAAGGCGACGTTGGAGGTGTTCGGCAGCCGTGGCGCGGCGGCGGCGTGCACCACCGCTTCCGGCAGCTCGCCGAGGCGGCTCTCGAAGCGGTCGCGCACCGCCCGCATCCGCTCCGCCCACCGCGCCCCCTCCTCGCGGGCCAGCCGCGCCGCCTCGCCGAAGCCGACCAGCGCCGGGATGTTGCTGGTGCTCGCCCGGCGGTAGCGCTCCTGGCTGCCGCCGACCAGCAGCGGATCGAGCGGCGCGCCGCGGCGCACCCACAGCGCCGCCGCCCCCAGCGGGCCGTAGAACTTGTGGGCGCCGATCGACAGGTAGTCGACGTCGAGCTCGGCGACCGAGAACGGCACCTTGCCCGCCGCCTGGACGGCGTCGCACAGCACCAGCGCCCCTCGATCGCGGGCTCGTGCGGCGATCTCGGCGACCGGCTGCACGCTGCCGATCTCGTTGTTGGCGAGCATCACGCAGACCAGCCGGGTGTCGTCGTCGAGCGCCGCCGCGACCGCCGCCGCGTCGATCACCCCATCGGCGCCGGGGCGGACGGCGACCACCTCGAAACCGCGCTCGGCGAGCCGTTCGGCGGCTCGCGTCACCGACGGGTGCTCGAAGGCCGAGATCACCAGGCGTCCCGGCTCGAGCTGAGCGAGCACGGTCTCGAAGACGGTGTTGTTCGCCTCCGTTCCCGAGGCGGTGAAGATCACCTCGTCGGGCGCCGCGCCGATCAGCAGCGCCACCTCCTCGCGCGCCGTTTCGACCGCCTCCCGCGCCCGCCGCCCGAAGGCGTGCACCGACGAAGCGTTGCCGGCGGCTCCCATCCACGGCAGCATCGCGTCCCGCACCCGCGGCTCGAGCGGCGTGGTGGCGTTGTAGTCGAGATAGACCTCGTCCATCGCTCGATTCTACGTCGCTCGATCGCGCCGCAGCGCCCCCCTTCAGGGCGGGGACGGGAACCGATGCCGACGGCCGGGCGAAATAACTACCGGCGACCCGCCGTTACCGTCGCCGTCCCCTTGCTAGGATCGTCTCTGATGCCGTCTCGCCGCCGAATCCCGACGCTCGCGCTCGCCGCGCTGATGCTGGTGGCGGCCGTCGC
The DNA here is from genome assembly GCA_052032135.1 of Thermoanaerobaculia bacterium. Taxonomy (GTDB): domain Bacteria; phylum Acidobacteriota; class Thermoanaerobaculia; order Multivoradales; family JAHEKO01; genus CALZKB01. The sequence goes on from JBPEXA010000087.1 coordinate 2,116, forward strand.
CGAGGCGGCCAAGAAGCCCGACACCTCGCACCTCTCCGAGGCGCACCGCGCGTGGCTCGAATCGGTCGAGCTGATCATCACCGACGAAGAGGTGGAGAGCTTCCTCGCCATCGAGGAGGCCTACCAGCGGGACGCCTTCATCGAGCGCTTCTGGCGCACCCGCGACCCGTACCCCGACACTCCGCGCAACGAGTTCCGGGAGCGGTGGGAGGCGAGGGCCCGCGAGGCGAAGCTGCGCTTCGGCACGCTCGACAACGACCGCTCGCGGGTGCTGATGCTCAACGGCACCCCCGACGCTCTGGTACCGATCAACTGCTCCGAGCTGTGGCCGGCCGAGGTCTGGTACTACCAGCGCGCCGAGACCGTCGGCTCCGAGGCGATGCTGCTCTTCCTCAACTACTGGGGGTCGGGCAACTGGCGCCTGTGGCAGGTCGGCCCGCTCGGCGAGATGCTGCGCTTCGGCGGCATCGGCGCCGGCGACGCGCGGGTGATCGAGGCGATCCGCGACAGCTGCTCCTACCAGGAGCAGGAAGCGCTCTTCGCCGTCTTCGGCTTCGTGCGCAAGGTCGGCGGCCAGATGGGCTACATGACGTTCACCTCCGAGCTGCGGGAGAGCCCGGAGGAGCCTAGCGGCGAGTGGGTGGCGACCTTCCACGCCTACTCGACCCAGATCGAGCCGAGCCGCGAGCGGTTCCCGGTCGAGGTCGAGGTCACCTATCCCGGGCGGCGGCAGAGCCGCACCGTGGTGCACGTCCTCACCACGATCGACAAGGCCGACGT
>JBPEXA010000088.1:0-6330 GCA_052032135.1 Thermoanaerobaculia bacterium
GGCGACCGACGTCGACGTCGATCTCGACCGGCACCCGCACCACCTCGCCGTCGCGCTCGAAGGCGCCGAGGGCGGCGGTCACGCCGAGCGGATTGTCGCCGACCTCGAAGGTCATCGCCGCGATCGCGCGATCGATCAGCCGCTTGTCGAGCGGCTTGTCGACGAACGACTGCCGGTAGCGGAGCTCACGACCCTTCCCCTCGACGAGCTCGACCCGGATGCGATGACGCCGATCGTCGGGCTCCCCTTGGGGCTGATAGCCCAGTGCGTAGCCGTGCTCGAAGTCGACGGCGGTGCGCATCAGGTCGTCGAACGGCTGATTGGCGTTCTGGATGCTGCGGCCGCCGGTCGCCGACGCCAGGATCTGCAGGCTCGCCTGGAGATTCTGCCGGTGGATGGTGCCGACCAGCGGCGACGGCCGGAGCCGCGCGTCGAAGGCTTCGACGCCGGCGGTGCCGTCGGCCCGCAAGCCACCGGCGTCGAGGGTGTAGAGCGTCGCTCGCGCCGCGTTCGCCTGGGCGGCCATGTCGAGGAGCGCGTCGCTCACGTCGTAGCGGTGGATGAAGGTGGCGAACTCCCGCTCGAAGTGTGGGCACAGGTCCTGCAGGTACTGGAGGATGTCGAGGCCGGGCCGCTGTTCGAGACCGGAGCCGACGTACATCACCGCCTTGCGATCGGGGACGCCGGAGAGGGCGGCGAGGAACTCCTCGAGGCCGTAACCGGCGACGCGCACGCGGTGGCTGAGATCCTGGGCGTACGCCTCCCACGCTCCGATCATCTGCTCGCGCGCGCAGGTGCAGGTATCGGGACAGGTGGGAGCGCCGAAGTAGGTCTCCCAGATCCCGCGGATCTGGTCGAAGACCCGGCGCCGGTCGAGGACGGAGCCGTGACCGGACGCGGGCGCCTCGGGGAGCGTGGCGAGCGCCTGGCGCACCGGTACGAGATCGCGGGTCACCGGGGTGAGGATCCGGATCCCGGGGTCGTGGGTGGCGACCACGAATCGGAACGCGCCTTCGGGCTGCGCCGCGACGAACCGCTCGAGGTCGTCGAGCACCCGGCGGCGGTCGCCGGGCTGCAGCCAGTAGTTGTCGAGGTAGATGGCGATCAGCACCTCGGAGGACGGCGCCAGCGGGACCGCGGGCTCTTCGGAACCGGTCTCGATCATGACGCGATCGACCGGGGCCGCTACCGGTGTGTCGCCGGCGAGCTCGTAGAAATACGCGATCTCCGCGGGCCGGCCGTCGACGTAGAGCTCGAAGTCGTCGCGGGTCAGCCCCTCGACCGGGCGCCCCTTCTTGTCGGTGACCAGCACGTCGACGTTGACGACCCGCACGTCCACCGCCGCGGTGAACAGATCGCGGGCGAGCGTCGGCGCTGCGTCGGCGGGCGCGGAGCCGTCCTGAGCGGCGACCGGGAGGGCGGCCGCCAGCAGGCAGCAGGCGAAGGGACGGTTGAACGGCACGGTGCTCCATTGTGGCGCGAAACGGCAGCCGAGTCGAACAGCGGTCTCCGGGGGCGCCTGTACACTGCCGCCATGCCCAACCGCCTCGCCGCCGAGACCAGCCCCTACCTCCTGCAGCATCGGGACAACCCGGTCGATTGGTACCCGTGGGGTGAGGAGGCGCTCGAGCGGGCGCGCCGCGAAGAGCGGCCGATCTTCCTGTCGATCGGCTACTCGACCTGCTACTGGTGCCACGTGATGGAGCGTGAGTCGTTCGAGGATGCGGCCACCGCCGAGCTGATGAACGAAGCGTTCGTCAACATCAAGGTCGACCGCGAGGAGCGGCCCGACCTCGACGAGATCTACATGGTCGCCACCCAGGTCTTCGCAGGCCAGGGCGGCTGGCCCAACTCGTTGTTCCTCACCCCCGAGCTCGAGCCCTATTTCGCCGGCACCTACTTCCCCCCCCGCGACGCGCACGGCCGGCCCGGCTTTCCGACCGTGCTGCGGTCGATGCGCGACGCCTGGGCGGAGCGCCGCGACGACGTCGTCGCCCAGGCGCAGAGCGTCGCCGGCGCGATCCGCCACTATCTCGAGGAGGGGCCCGATCCCGGTGAGGCCGAGCCCGACGGCGGGGCGGCAGCCGCGGCGCTCGCCGACCTCCAGAGGCGCTACGACCCGGTGTGGGGCGGCTTCGGCGGGGCGCCGAAGTTTCCGACGCCCTCCAACCTCCGCCTCCTCGAGGCGTTCGCCGCCGAGCGGAGCGAGGCGAAGACGATGCTCGGCGACACCCTCGACCAGATGGCGCGCGGCGGCATCTTCGACCAGATCGGCGGCGGCTTCCATCGCTACGCCACCGATCGCGAGTGGAAGGTCCCGCACTTCGAGAAGATGCTCTACGACAACGCCTGGCTGCTGGAGAGCTACGCGCGGTGGCATGCGAGCACCGGCGATGCGCAGGCGGCCCGGGTGGTGCGGGGGATCGTCGACTTCCTCGAGCGTGAGCTGACCTCGCCGGAGGGGGCGCTGTGGAGCGCCCTCGACGCCGAGACCGACGGGCACGAAGGGGCGTTCTACGTCTGGACCCGCGACGAGATCGAGACGGTGCTGGGAGCCGAGGATGCCGCCTACCTGGCGCCGCTCTTCGGCTTCGACCGTCCGCCCTTCTTCGAAGGCACCCACTATGTCCTCCACCTGCCGGCCCGGCTGGAGGAGCAAGCGGAGCGGCGTCGCGTCCCGGCCGAAGATCTGCTCGACGAGATCGCCCCGCTCGCCGCCCGCCTCTTCGACGCCCGCGCCCGGCGACCGCCGCTGCGCGTCGACGACAAGGTGCTGACCGACTGGAACGGGATGGCGATCGCCGGTCTCGCCACCGCTGGCCGCCTGCTCGAAGAGCCGGAGTGGGTGGCGCGGGCGGGGCGCGCCGCCGACTTCCTGCTCGAGACCGTTCGCGACGGCAGTGGCGTCCTGCTCCACAGCTGGCGGGAGGGTACGGCGAAGGTGGAGGCGCTGCTCGGCGACTACGTCTTCCTGGTCCGCGGCCTGCTCGCCCTCGACGCAGCCGGCGGCGAGGACGGCCGGTGGCTGGAGGCCGCCGTCGCCCTCACCGAGCAGCAGATCGAGCGGCTGCACGACGGGGAGGGGGGTGGCTTCTTCGTCGCCGCCCCCTCGCCGGACCTGCTGGTGCGGTCGAAGGAGGCGACCGATGGCGCCGTGCCGAGCGGCAACGGGGTGGCGGCCGAGAATCTCCTGGTGCTCGCCGAGCGCACCGGCGAAGCACGGTACGAGGAGCTGGCGACGGAGGTCGTGCGGACGTTCGGTGCGCTGCTCGCCTCCCGCCCGTCGGCGGCGGTCACCCTGGCGCTCGCCGCACGGAGGCTGGCGGGCGACGGCGCCGCCGCGGAGCAGCGACCGGTGGCGGCGTCGCTATGGGCCGACCTCGAAGAGGGTCGGGGATCGTTCCGGCTCGAGCTGGCGATCGCCGATGGCTGGCACCTGCCGGTGATCGGCGAGGCGCCGCCGTCGACGCGCGTCGAGCTCGACGGTGGGAACCTGCTGTCGCTGTCGGCGCCGGACGGCGAGCCGTGGTCGGGAGGCCCCGGACAGCCGGCCGTCGAGGTCTATCGCGGGACGGTGGTGCTGGAGGGGGAGGTCGACAAGGTCGTCGACGGCGCCCGCCTGCGACTGCACCATCAGCCGTGCGACGATCGCCGGTGCCTGGCACCCGACGTCCTCGAGCTGCCGCTCTAGCTCTCGCCCCTCCCGAGGCGACGACCCGATATAGTCGAAGGCGAGGGGGTCGCGCGGAACGTGCGAAGAACAAAGAGTTTCCGGCGCATTCGAGAGGTCGTCGTCCAGGTCTGTGTCGCCGTCCTGCTGGGATCGCTCGCGATCGCGGCGCAGGAGCCGGCGCAGGAAGCTGCGCAGGCGTCGGACGACGGCGAGGCGACCCTCCGCGGACCGGCCTACCACATCGTCGTCGACTCGATCATCCACAAGGGGACGACGGAGTTCGTCGCCGACGCCCTGGCGCAGGCGGAGGCGGCCGACGCCGCCGCCTTCGTGATCGAGCTGTCGACCCCGGGCGGCATGCTCGACCAGACGCGGGAGATCTCGACCCTGATGCTCAACGCCGAGGTGCCGGTGGTGGTCTACGTCTCCCCCAAGGGGGCCCAGGCCGCCTCCGCCGGCTTCTTCCTGCTGATGTCGGCGGACGTGGCGGCGATGGCGCCCGGCACCAACACCGGCGCGGCCCATCCGGTCGCCGGTGACGGCGGCGACATCGAGGGGGCGCTCGGCGAGAAGGTCGAGCAGGACGCCTCGGCCCAGATCCGGTCGCTCGCCAAGCGCAACGGCCGCCCGATCGAGCTCGCCGAGTCGGCCGTGCTGGAGAGCCGCTCCTTCACCGCCGAGGAGGCGCTCGACGAGGGGTTGATCGACCTCGTCGCCGAAGACCTGACCGATCTCCTGGCGGCGATCGACGGCCGCGAGATCCGCGACGGCGAGATGACGATCGCCACCGCCGGCGCCGCCCGACAGACCGTGGAGATGACCGGGTTCCAGCGCTTCCTGTCGACCATCGCCCACCCCAACATCGCCGCCATCCTGATGTCGCTCGGCTTTCTCGGCCTCTACTTCGAGTTCCAGAGCCCGGGTACGATCCTGCCGGGCGTCATCGGCGCGATCTGCCTGGTGCTCGCCTTCATGGCGCTCTCCGTCCTGCCGGTCAACTACGCCGGGATCCTGCTGCTGCTGCTCGCCGGCGTCTTCTTCATCGCCGAGATCCAGGTCGTGAGCTACGGCCTGCTGACGGTCGCCGGCGTGGTCTCCCTGGTGCTCGGGTACGTGTTGCTGTTCCGCAGCGCCGACCCGGCGATCCGCGTCAGCTGGCAGGTGATCGGCGGCCTGGTCGGCGCGAGCCTGCTGGTGATGGGGCTGCTCTTCATGCTCGTGATCCGCACCCATCGCAGCGGCGTCACCACCGGCACCGAAGGACTGCTGCGGGAGACCGGCGTCGCCCGCTCCGACCTCGCTCCCACCGGCAAGGTTTTCATTCACGGCGAGCTGTGGAACGCTATCGCCGACAGCAACGTTCCGGCCGGCACGCCGGTGCGCGTCGTCTCGGTGGAAGGGATGACGGTGCGCGTCGAGCCCGTCGCCTGACCCCCTCTCAAACTTCCCAGGAGAAGTCGCATGCTCCCCTTTCCGACGTTCATCTTCGCGCTGCTCGCTGTCGGCGCCTTCCTGGTCTTCCGCTGGATCAACGTGCTCAGAGAGTACGAGCGCGGGGTGATCTTCCGGCTCGGCCGTCTGGTGCCGGGCGCCAAGGGCCCCGGCCTGGTGCTGGTGCCGTACCCGATCGACAAGATGGTCAAGGTGTCGCTGCGCACCGTCGTTCACGACGTGCCGTCGCAGGACGTCATCACCCGCGACAACGTCTCGGTGAAGGTCAACGCGGTGGTCTATTTCCGCGTCGTCGACCCCGCCAAGTCGGTGGTCGAGGTCGAGAACTACCTGTTCGCCACCAGCCAGATGGCCCAGACGACGCTGCGCTCGGTGCTCGGTCAGGCGGAGCTCGACGAGCTGCTCTCCGAGCGCGAGAAGCTCAACGACCAGCTGCAGGAGATCATCGACGCCCACACCGATCCGTGGGGGATCAAGGTGTCGGCGGTGGAGGTCAAGCACGTCGACCTGCCGCAGGAGATGCAGCGGGCGATGGCGCGGCAGGCCGAAGCGGAGCGCGAGAAGCGGGCCAAGATCATCCACGCCGACGGCGAGCTGCGGGCTTCCGAGGCGCTCGCCGAGGCGGCGGAGAAGTTCGCCAGCAACCCGACGACGCTGCAGCTGCGCTACCTGCAGACGCTCACCGAGATCTCGGCCGAGCACAACTCGACGATCATCTTCCCGCTGCCGATCGACCTGCTGCGGGCGTTCGTCCCCCGGGAGCCCCGCTAGGGGCGACGGGAATCGGATGCCGACAACCGTGGTTGCTGCGACCAGGAGACCCCGATGAGCGAGTCCCGAGAAGCGAGCTGGTACGAGATCGCCCTCACCCATTCCCAGATCGTCAAGATCTTCGTCGGCCTGCTGTTGTGCCTGGTCGCGGCGTTCTTCTCCGGAGTGTGGATCGGTCGCGACGGCGGTCCGGCACAGGCCGCGGAGGCGACCCTCGACGAGCTGCCGGCAGCGCTCGAAGAGGGCGAAGTGGCCCAGTTGAACTTCTTCACCCGTGACGGCGAGCCGATCGGCGACGAGCCGGGCGGCGGCGACACGGCGGCAGCCCCCGCTGTCGGCGCCAGCGAGCGCGAGCCGCGCGCCACCCGCGAGTCGTCGACCGACTCGACGCTGGTCGAGGACGTCGGCGTCGACGCGGCGGAGCCGTCGGCACC
>JBPEXA010000089.1:0-7147 GCA_052032135.1 Thermoanaerobaculia bacterium
TGCAGCGCCGGCTGGCCGGCGGCGGCAGCTAGGTTGGCCGGCAGCTAGCGGCGCGAGGTCTTCGAGCCGCTCAGCCGGTCGGTGAGACCGGCGAGGGTGCCGAGCCCGAACGTCGCCAGCGACAGCACGCCGCCCACCCAGCGCCGGATCGCCTGCGGCATCGACAGCGGCTCGTCGTCTGCGGTGCGGGCGCGCAGGCCGACGATCGCCATCCCCGGCGTCCGCCCCCAGAAGGCGAGCGGGACGACGTGATAGACGAAGGAGAAGGCGCCGACGGCGATCGCCAACGGCAGGGCGTGACGGAGGCCGACCTCGATGCCGAGCAGCGCGCTGCCACCTGCGAGCACGGCCGCCAGCGCGAGGTGGACGATGAGATCGGCCGACCCGGCCGCGAGGCGGTTGACGGCGCTCGCCGGGCCGCTCGGCGGGGTCGGCGTCGCCGGACTCGACTCGGGGAGCGGCTCGACGACCGGCTGGTGTTGCGCCTGCGCCTCGACGGCGATCGGCATCGTCGGTTGGTCGATCGGCAGCGGCGTCGGCGTCTCGTCGGGCATCTCGAGCGTCTCGAGATCGATCGGCTCGATCACGACCGGTCGCGGCGCGACCTCGGTGGCGTCGCCCTCGACGGCCGACGACGGCTGCGGCGCGCTGTCGACCCGAGGATCGTCGAACAGCTCCTCGATCTCCGAGCGCGCCTCGTCGGGAGCTTCGAAGAGCGGAAGCTCGAGTCTCTCGTCGCTCATCGGAACTGCAGGTACTTGACGAAGATGCGGTAGAGGAGGTCGGCGGGCCGGTCTTCGTAGACGTCACTGAAGCGCGCCAGACGCGCGACTTCCTCGTCGGCGCCGTCGAGCTCGGTGGCGCGCAGGAACTTCTCCGCCGCGGCCGTCGTGTCGCCGCGCTGCAGGTCGCGCACCCCGAGGTTGTAGTACGAATCGACCATCAGCTGGACGACGTCGCGGTCCCCGGGATCGGCGGTGTGCAGCTTCCACAGCTCGGGCAGCACGAACTCCCAGTCGCCCTGCTCGAACATCTCGATCTCCGATTCGAGGTCGGCGAGCCGTTGCTGCACCTCCTCGACGACCAGCTCGCTCTCCTCGGTCAGCGGCGCGCTGCCGGCGGCGCGCTCGAGGAGCCTCGACGCCCGCAGGTACTCGCCGGAGAACCGAGCCGCCTGCGCCTCGGCGACCAGCGCGTCGCGGGCCGCGAGATCCTCCTCGCTCGGCCCCTCCTCCTCCGGCTCCGCCTCGTCGAGCTGCCACTGCGCGAGGAGCGCCTGGGCCTCGGCATAGCGCGGGTGGTCGACCGGCAGCCGGCCGAGCTGGGCGATCGCCATCTCGGTCTGTCCCTGGGCGTGCATCTCGACGGCACGGTCGACGACGTCGACCTGCGGGGTGGGCGGTGCCGGGTCGGGGTTGGGCAGCAGGGCGTCCTTCATGAAGAAGGCGACGACCAGCAGCAGCACGACCGCGGCGAGGCCGCCACCCGCGAGGGTGAGGAAGCGGCGGTTGAGCCACGCCCCCTTCCGCTTGGCGGGAGCGGGTGGCGGCGCCTCCTCGTCGCCGATCTCGACCTCGGGGGCGACGTCGCCGATCTGCGGGATCGGCGTTTCGGTGGGGATCGCCGCACCGGCGACCGGCCCGAGGTCGTCGGGGGGCGAGATCGGGATGGCGGTGCCGGGGCTCTCGGCCGCCTCGTCGGGGGCGTCGAGGATCTCGTTGACCCCCTGGGCGTCCATGCGGGTGATGTACTCGCGCGCACCGGGGTGCGACGGGTCGAGCTGCAGCACGGTCTCGAAATGCTCGCGGGCGTCCTCGGTGGAGCCGCGCTCCCACATCTCCACGCCCTCGTGGTACGCCTCCTCGACCTTGCGCTCGTTCTCCGCCTTCATCCGGCGGGCCATCTCGATCCGCTTGTTGGCCTCCGGATGATCGATGTCGATCAGGAAGATGCGCGACCAGGAGTCGATCGCCCCCTGGAAGTCGTTGCGTTCGAGCGCCCCCTGCCCCTCTTCGAGCAGCTCACGGATGCGGTCGTTGCTCTCGCTGAAGGTGCCGGTCGGCACCTCGGGGGGCAGCGCCGGGTGAGTGGGGTCGAGAGCGCGCGCCTTGGCGACCAGCTGCTCCGCCTCTTCGGTGCGGCCGCCGAGCTGCGCCTTCTCGGCGCTGGCGAGGAAGTCGCGGACGTACGGGTCGGCCTCCAGCCGCTCGGCGGCTTCGCTCGCCTTGGCGGCGAGGCCGGGATCGGCCTGCAGGGTGTCGGCGTGCTCCTGGGCGAGATTGAGCAGGGTGCGGAAGTCGCGCCGTTCGAGCAGATCGTCGAATTCCGGCCCGAGATCGAAGGTCGAGGCCGCGGCGGCCTCGCCCGTCTCCGCGACGCCCTCGCCGCCCCCTTCGCCGGCCAGGAAATCGGGCATCGGCATCTCGGTCGGCTGGCCGCCGAGCGCCTCGCCCGACTCGATCTTGGCGAGCAGCTGGCGGGCCGGGTCGAACATCGGGTCGAGCCGCAGCACGAACTCGCACCCCAGCGTCGCCTCCTGCTGCTTCCCCTCCTGCGCCAGCTGCAGCGACTGGGTGTAGGTCTCCTCGACCCGTTGACGGATCTCCTCCGACAGGCTGGGGTCACCGGCGTAAGTCATTGCATCGAAAGGCCCCGGCTGTCGTTCTGCGCACCGCTCACCGGGCGGACGGCGCGGCCCAACCGCCGGCGATGGTAGCACAGCGCGGCGGTGCCGGTTTGCGCCCCCTCAGGCGCCGCTTTTTCGGGCGAGACGGCGCAGCAGCCGACCGGGAAGCCCCTCGAACGACCCGGACGACATCGTCACCACCACGTCCCCCGGAGCGACGAAGTCGAGGATCCTCGCTTCCAGCTCGTCGATCGAGCCGGCGGTGGCGGCGGTGGTCCCCGCCCCCTCCAGCTCCGCCACCAGGGCGTCGACGTCGAGGCGCTCGTCGTCGCTCAGCCGGTCGGCGTGAAAAAGCGGTGCGAGGAAGGCGGCCTCGGCGGTCGCCAGCGCCTCGCGGTAGCGATCGAAGAAGATGCGCCGGCCGGCGGTCAGGCTGCGCGGCTCGAAGACGACGATGAGGCGGCGGCCGGCGTAGCGCTGGCGCAGCGCCGGGATGGTGGCGGCGATCGCGGTGGGGTGGTGGGCGAAGTCGTCGACCACGGTGACGCCCCCTTCGGTGCCGAGCTCCTGCTGGCGGCGCTCGACGCCGCCGAAGCCGCCGAGCGCGGCGGCGAGCGGCTCGGCGGCGATGCCGTCGTGGCGGCCGACCGCCCACACGGCGAGCGCATTCTGCAGGTTGTGCCAGCCGGGGACCGCGAGCTCGAGCGGCGTGGCGCCGTCGCGGTCGATCACCCGGCAGCGGGTGGCGCCGCCGGTGGTCGTCACCCCCTCCGCGCGCACGTCGTTCGACGGGTCGAGACCGTAGGTGACGACGGGACAGTCGGCGTCGGCGACGAGCTCGCGCACCGCCGGTTCGTCGCCGCAGGCGACCAGCAGGCCGCCGTCGGCCACCAGCTCGACCAGCCGGCGGTAGGCGGCAAGCAGCGCCTCCGGATCCTCGTAGAGGTCGGCGTGGTCGTACTCGACGCTGGTGAGGACGACGGTGTGCGGCCGGTAGTGGAGGAACTTGGGCCCGCGATCGAAGTAGGCGGCGTTGTACTCGTCGCCCTCGACCACGAAGCGGTCCCCCTCGCCGCTGGCGAAGCTGCGCCCGAGGTCGAGGGGCACGCCGCCGATCAGGTAGCCCGGCCGGCGCCCGCACTCGGAGAGCGTCCACGCCGCCATCGACGAGGTCGTCGTCTTGCCGTGGGTGCCGGCGATCACCAGCGGTCGCTTGCCGTCGAGGAAGAAGCGGGCCAGCGCCTGCGGCATCGACAGCTGCTCGAGCTCGAGCTCGCGGGCGGCGACCGCCTCCGGGTTGTCGCGGCGCACGGCGTTGCCGACGATCACCAGGTCGGGGGGCGGGTCGAGGTGCTCGGCGCGGTAGCCGACCATCGGCTCGATGCCCGCCTCTTCGAGCAGCGTGCTCATCGGCGGATAGAGCGGCCCGTCCGAGCCGCGCACCCGGTGCCCGAGCTGCTGGAGGAGGCAGGCGAGCGGTGCCATCCCCGTGCCGCCGATGGCGATCAGGTGAATATCGAGCGGCGTCATTGCTTGGGGGGCGGGGCGGCCCAGTGTAGCATTCGGCGCTGGAGGCTCTGGTCGATGATGCGCACCCCGAACAGCCCGCTGTGGGCCCTCGTTCTCGCCCTTTCCACCCTCTCGACGGTCACCGCCCCCGCGTTCGCCGCGGAGCCGCGCGCCGTCCTCGGACAGTCGGTGATCGACGTCGGCACCGTGTCGCGAGGCGACAAGGTCGAGCAGACCTTCCGCATCCGCAACGAGGGTGAGGCGACCCTCGAGGTGACCGACGTCAAGCCCGCCTGCGGCTGCACGGTGGTCGACTTCGACAGCCGCATCGGGCCGGGCGGCACCGGCGAGCTGGTGGCGACGCTCGACACCAAGGGGATGCGCGGCCCGGTCGCCAAGACCGTCCAGGTGTTCACCAACGACCCGCGCAACCCGCGCCTCGAGCTGGTGCTCAAGGCCGACGTCCGCTCCTACGTCGAGGCGGCGCCCGGCTACGCCCGCTTCCTGGCGGTGCGAGGCAAGGGAGCGGAGACGATGACCCAGACGCTGTGGTCGGAGGTGCCGGGCGAGTTCGCCATCCGCCGCGCCCGCTCGCCCTACGGTTTCATCGACGTCGACGTCCGGGAGGCGAGCGAGGAGGAGCGGGTCGCCGGCAAGGAGGGGCGGCAGTGGATCGTCGAGATCGCGCTCGACCCGATGGCGCCCGACGGCCAGTTCGCCGACTTCGTCACCCTCGACATCGACCATCCGCGCCTGCGCCAGATGCGCATCCCGGTCTCCGGTTTCGTCCGGCCGGTGGTGACGGTGCTGCCGCGGGTCGCCGACTTCGGCCGCAAGGACCCGGCGACCAACTACTCCCAGGTCCTCGAGCTCCACAACCTCGGGGACGCCGCGGTCACCCTCGGCGACGCCACCAGCTCGGTCCCCGGCGTCATCCCCAGCCTCGAGACGGTCGAGGCGGGCAAGCTCTATCGCCTCAAGCTGACGCTCGACCCGTCGATGCCCAAGGGGAGCTTCGAGGGGACGGTGTCGATCCCGACCAACAGCCGGCTGCAGCCGATGGTCGAGATCGACGTCCGCGGCTCGGCGATCTGACGTGGCGCCGGCGGGCGGTTACGGCCGCCCCCAGAGCTCCTTCTCGTCCTTCGGCTCGGTCCGCCGGCGTCGGCCGTCGGCCGCCTCGATCTCGGCCAGCCGGTCGGCGACCACCTCGCGCTGCCGCTGGCAGAGCTCGCCGATGCCGTCGAGCGCCAGATCGAGCAGCTGATCGAACTGCCGGCGGCTGAAGGAGCCGCGCTCGCCGGTCCCCTGCACCTCCACCAGCTCGCCGCGATCGGTGGCGACGACGTTGAGATCGACGTCGGCCGCGCGGTCCTCGACCGCTTCGAGGTCGAGCAGCGCCGCGCCGTCGACCACCCCCACCGAGATCGCCGCCACCTGGCCGAGCAGCGGCCAGCGCGGCAGGTCGCCGGTCAGCACCGCCTTGCCGAACGCCGAGGCGGCCGCCACCCAGGCGCCGGTGATCGCCGCGGTGCGGGTGCCGCCGTCGGCCTGCAGCACGTCGCAGTCGACGGTGAGGGTGTGGTCGGGCAGCGCGGTGAGGTCGACGGCGGCGCGCAGGCTGCGCCCGATCAGGCGCTGGATCTCGGCGCTGCGCCCGTCCTGGCGCCCCTTCTTCACCTCGCGGCGCGAGCGGGTGTTGGTGGCGCGCGGCAGCATCGCGTACTCCGCCGTCACCCACCCCTTGCCGCTGTCGATCAGGAACGGCGGCACCCGGCGCTCGAGGGTGGCGGCGACGAGGATGCGGGTGTCGCCCATCTCGACCAGCGCCGAGCCCTCTGGGTACTTCATCGGATCGAGCTCGACCGTGAACGGTCGCATGGCGTCGGGCGCCCGGCCCCCCGGCCGGGTGCCGTCGGAAGAGCGGCTCATCGCCGCATCATAGCGGCCCGCCGCTACGCGACGTCGACCCACTCGAACGACAGGTCGTGGCGGTCGAGGATCTGCTCGGCGAGCTCGCGGAAGCGCCGGTTGGCGTCGGTGAGGCAGAACTCGGCGGTCGGCGTCTCGCCGGCGGCCGCCAGCAGGCCGCGGCGGTCGAGCTCGCCGGCGACGGTGTCGGCGGTCGCGCGCGCCGAGTCGACCAGCGTCACCCCCTCGCCGACGACCGCCCGCAGGGTGCGCTCGAGCAACGGGTAGTGGGTGCAGCCGAGCACCAGGGTGTCGATGTCGCGCTCCAGCAGAGGAGCGAGATAGCGGCGGGCGACCTCGAGCGCGATCGGATCGTCCTGCCACCCCTCTTCGACCAGCGGCACGAAGAGCGGACACGCCTGGGAGATCACCTCCACCTCGGGATCGGCGGCGTGGATGGCGCGCTGATAGGCGTCGGAGCGCACCGTCGAGGCGGTGGCGATGACGCCGACGCGGCCGCGGGTGACCTCGACCGCCCGCGCGGCGCCCGGCTCGATCACCCCGAACACGGGCAGCTCGCGATCGAGCTCGTCGAGGGCGAGCGCCGAGGCGGTGTTGCACGCCACCACCGCCGCCTTGACGCCACGATCCTCGAGAAAGTCGAGGTTGCGGCGGGTGTAGCGACTGACCGTGGAGGCCGACTTGCTGCCGTACGGCAGCCGCGCGGTGTCGCCGAGGTAGACGATCGACTCGCCCGGCAGGCGCCGTTCGAGCGCGGCGACCACGGTGAGGCCGCCGACCCCCGAATCGAAGACACCGATCGCGCTCATCGGTCGCTGACGGTCAGGAGCCGGCGGCTGCCAGCGCGAGGTTGGGACCGAGCGGCCGGGTGGTGTCGAGGTTGCCGGCGAACGTCGTCCGCTGCTCGCCGTTCCACAGCAGCGCCACCCGCCGCACGTCCGGCAGGTTGCCGCACAGAGAGTTGACCAGGCTGTAGGCGGCGAGGAGCTCGCGCTGCGAGCCGGCGACCGGCGGCACCGGATGCTCGCTCGACACCAGGTCGAGGTAGAGCGTGCCGTCGCCGGCGAGGAAGAGATGACC
>JBPEXA010000009.1:0-1965 GCA_052032135.1 Thermoanaerobaculia bacterium
TGGCGAAGGGTCGTCGGGTGAGGCATCGGCCGTGGAGCGGCTGGCGGCTGGCGCTGTTGCTGGCGGCCGCGATCGCGGTCGGCTTTCTGTGGGGGCGCTACGGCGCCGCGCCCCGCTCCGCTTCGGCACCGCCGGCGCCGGCGCCGTCGGCGCCAGCGACCGGCGAGGCGTCGCCGACGCCGCTCCCCCGCGAGCGATCGACCCCGCCGCCGCCGGCCGTGTCGCCGGGAGCCGCCCGCATCGCCCTGGTGGTCGACGACCTCGGGCGCGATCCGGCGGACGTCGACCGTCTCGGCCGGCTGGGGATCCGGTGGACGGCGGCGGTGCTGCCGTTCGAGCCGCGCACCGACGCGGTGATCGCCGCGCTGCGCCAGGCGGGTGTCGAGTACCTCTGTCACCTGCCGATGGAGCCCCATGACGCCAATCCGGGTCCCGGCGCCCTGCGCAGCGGCATGAGCGCCGGGGAGCTGGCGCGGGCGACGCGGGCGGCGCTCGACGCCGTGCCGGGGGCGGTCGGCGTCAACAACCACATGGGGTCGGCGCTCTCCTCGGACAGCGACGCGATGGAGAGGGTGTTGCAGGAGCTGCGAGCCCGCCGCCTCTTCTTCGTCGACTCGCGCACGAGCGTCGACAGCGTCGGCTACCGGTTGGCGCTCGACCTCGGCCTGCCCGCCGTCGAGCGGCAGGTGTTCCTCGATGCCGATCCCGCTCCGGCGGCGATCCGCGACCAGTTCGACCGCCTGCTCGGGCTCGCTCGGGAGCGAGGGGCGGCGCTGGCGATCGGACACCCTCGCGCCGCGACCTTCGAGGTCCTCGAGCGGCAGATTCCGCGGGCGGTCGCCGCAGGGTACGAGTTCGTGCCGGCCAGCTACCTCCTCGACCGGCCGGCGACCGGCGTTCACTGGTAGCCGATGGCCCGCATCCTCGGCATCTCCGCCTTCTACCACGACTCGGCCGCCTGCCTGGTGGTCGACGGCGAGCCGGTCGCCGCCGCGCAGGAGGAGCGTTTCTCGCGCAAGAAGCACGACCATCGCTTTCCCGAAGCCGCCGTGCGCTACTGCCTCGAGGCGGCAGCGATCGAGCCCGGGGAGCTCGACGCCGTCGCCTTCTACGACAAGCCGTGGCTGAAGTTCGAGCGGCTGCTGGAGACCTACCTCGCCTTCGCCCCCGCCGGCCTGCCGTCGTTCTACAAGGCGATGCCGTTGTGGCTGCGTCAGAAGCTGTGGATGGAGCGGCTGATCCGCAAGCAGCTCGACGGCTACGAGGGTGACCTCTACTTTCCGGAGCACCATCAGTCGCACGCCGCTTCGGCCTTCTATCCGTCGCCGTACGAGCGCGCGGCGGTGCTGACCAGTGACGGGGTGGGGGAGTGGGCGACCGCCTCCTGGGGGGTGGGGGACGGCGCCGCCCTCGAGCTGCGGCAGGAGCTGCATTTCCCGCACAGCCTCGGCCTGCTCTACTCGGCCTTCACCTACTACACCGGTTTCCGCGTCAACTCGGGCGAGTACAAGATCATGGGACTGGCGCCGTACGGCCGTCCCGTCTACGTCGACACCATTCTCGAGCACCTCGTCGACCTCCGCGACGACGGGTCGTTCCGTCTCGACATGCGCTACTTCAACTACTGCCAGGGGCTGACGATGACGTCGAAGGCGTTCGACGAGCTGTTCGGCGGCCCGCCACGAGCGCCGGAGAGCCAGCTCGAGCAGCGGCAGATGGACCTCGCGCGGTCGGTGCAGGAGGTGACCGAGGAGATCATGATGCGGATGGCGCGCCACGTGCGCCGCGAAACCGGCGAGCGTCATCTCTGCCTGGCGGGCGGCGTCGCCCTCAACTGCGTGGCGAACGGCAAGCTGCTGCGGTCGGGGGTGTTCGACGATCTGTGGATCCAGCCGGCGGCCGGCGACGCCGGCGGCGCGCTCGGCGCCGCGCTCTTCGTCTGGCACCAGGTGATGGGCGGCGATC
>JBPEXA010000090.1:0-1596 GCA_052032135.1 Thermoanaerobaculia bacterium
GGCGCCGAGATCCACGACACCGGCGGCCCGATCGAGGTGCCGGTCGGCGAGGAGACCCTCGGCCGCGTCTTCAATCTGGTCGGCGACCCGATCGACGACCGCGGTCCGGTCGAGACCGACGCGCGGCGGGCGATCCATCAGCCGCCGCCGCTGCTCGAGAACCTGTCGTCGAAGACCGAGCTGTTCGAGACCGGGATCAAGGTGATGGACCTGCTCTGCCCGCTGGTGCGCGGCGGCAAGGCGGGCCTGTTCGGCGGCGCCGGCGTCGGCAAGACGGTCATCATCCAGGAGCTGATCGCCCGCCTCGCCCGCTTCCACAGCGGCTACTCCTGCTTCGCCGGGGTCGGCGAGCGGACGCGCGAGGGCAACGACCTCTGGCTCGAGATGCAGGAGGCGAAGATCGGCGACACCGGCAAGCGGGTGATCGACCAGACGGTGATGGTCTTCGGTCAGATGAACGAGCCGCCCGGTGCCCGCCTGCGAGTCGCCCTGTCGGCGCTCACCATGGCCGAGCACTTCCGCGACCAGACCGGCTCCGACACGCTGCTCTTCATCGACAACATCTTCCGCTTCACCCAGGCGGGGTCGGAGGTGTCGGCGCTGCTCGGGCGGATGCCGTCGGCGGTCGGCTACCAGCCGACGCTCGGCACCGAGATGGGCGAGCTGCAGGAGCGGATCACCTCGACCCGCGCCGGCTCGGTGACCTCGATCCAGGCGATCTACGTGCCGGCCGACGACTACACCGACCCCGCGCCCGCCGCCGCCTTCACCCACCTCGACTCGACGGTGAACCTCGAGCGCTCGATCGCCGAGAAGGGGATCTACCCGGCGGTCGACCCGCTCGCCTCGTCGAGCCGCATCGTCGCCCCCGAGTACCTCGGCGACGAGCACTACCGGGTGGCGCGACGGGTGCAGCAGATCCTGCAGCGCTACAAGGACCTGCAGGACATCATCGCCATTCTCGGCGTCGACGAGCTGTCGGAGGAGGACAAGATCATCGTCCGCCGGGCGCGCAAGATCGAGCGCTTCCTGTCGCAGCCGTTCTTCACCGCCGAGCAGTTCACCGGTTTCTCGGGCATCTACGTCAAGCTCGAGGACACCATCCGTTCCTTCGACGAGCTGTGCGACGGCAAGTGGGACCACCTGCCCGACAACGCCTTCATGTACGTCGGCACCATCGAGGACGCGGCGAAGAAGGCGGAGGAGATGGCGGCCGCCTGATCGGCCGCCGGCCCGCGCCATGAGCACCTTCACCCTGTCGGTCGTCACCCCCGAGGAGGCGGTGCTCGACGTCGAGGCGAGCTACGTCACCCTCCCCGCCCACGACGGCGAGATCGGCTTCCTGCGCAACCGCGCTCCGCTGCTCGTCAAGCTCGACGTCGGGGTGCTGCGTGCCGAGACGCCCGACGGTCAGAAGCTGCTCTACATCGACGGCGGTTTCGCCGAGATGGTCGACAACCGGCTGACGGTGCTGACCGAGGACGCGAAGGAGACCGGCGCTTTCGACCGCGCCGGCGCCGACGCTCTGCTCGCCGAGGCGGCGGCGATGCCCGCCACCGACGACGCGTCGACGGCGGCCCGCGACCGCTCGATGCG
>JBPEXA010000091.1:0-1677 GCA_052032135.1 Thermoanaerobaculia bacterium
ATCCGCACCGACCTCGCCGGCTCCGACTACGCGAGCGCCGTGGAGACGGCGCTCGCCGCCGATCAGGGGCTCGTCACCCTGGCGCAGCGGACCTGCTCCGGCTGTCACCACTGACGGTGCGGCCGGGTCGCGGCGGCGTCAGCGCTTCGCCGGCTTGAGGACGTCGATGCCAACGATGCCGCCGTCGGACTTGCGGAAGTTGACCTTCAGCCGTTGACCGACGGCGAGATCCTCGAACTGCAGCTTGCGACGGCCGTCGAACTGCCGCTTCGACTGGGCGCGAATCTTGAGCTTGGGGTCGAGGCTGATCACGTGCTCCTGGCCGTCGCCTTCGTCGAAGAGCACCAGCGTGCGCGCCTCGCGGACCTCGGTGACGCGGCAGACGCGGTAGCCGATCAGCATGTGGGCGTCGATGCCGCCGGCGTCGGGGTCGGGGATCTCGGGGATCGAAGCGAGGAGCGGAGCCGCCAGCAGCAGCCCGGCTAGGATGGTGACGGTCGTGCGCATGAGGATCCTCCGCGGAGGGCGACGCAGGTGAGGCGGACGTCCCATGATACGGGATCCGCCGGGCCGCCGGATCGGTCGGCGTCCGGCACCACCCGCACGCTCGCCGTGCTCGGCCTCCTCTCGGTGGCGGGCTACGTGTCGCTGACGGTGGTGCCGACCTCGAACCGCGCCGATCACGTCGGCGTCTACCTGCTGATCCTGGCCGAGCTGTTCGCTCTCTACGCGGTGGCGCTGGCGCAGCTGCGCAAGGCGCGGGGGGCGGCCTCCCGCGGCCAGGCGTGGGTGGTTCTCGGGCTCGCCATCGTCTTCCGGCTCGCCATCCTCGGCACCGGTCTGCCGGCCGAGGGGCGCGGCCGCGCGATCGTCGACGACCTCGCCGGCCGACCGCTGGCCGCCGAACCGTTCCTGCTCTACGACAACGACCTGTGGCGCTATCTGTGGGACGGCCACGTGCTGGCGAGCGGCATCGACCCCTACGCGCTGGCACCGGAGGCGGCGCGCAACGACCCGTCGCTCGGCGAGACCCTGCTGCCCGGCGAGCGATGGGAGCACGTCCTCGACAACGTCAGCTATCAGAGCTACGTCTCGATCTACCCGCCGTTGACCCACTACGCCTTCGCGGGGCTGGCGAAGGTGGCGCCGGCGAGCACGGTGGCGGCGCGTGGGTTGCTGGCGACACTCGACCTGCTGCTCTGCTTGCTGCTCTGGCGAGCGTTGCCGAGCTTCGGGCGGTCGCCGCTGTGGACCATCGCCTACGCCTGGAATCCCGCGGTGGTCAAGGAGCTCACCGGCTCCGGGCACCCCGACGCCCTGATGATGCTGCCGCTGACCTTGGGGGTGGTGTGGGTCGCCCACGGACGGGGCGTCCGCGGCGGCGCGGCGCTGGGTGCGGCGGCGCTCGCCAAGCTGGCGCCCGTGACGCTGGTGCCGCTCCTGGCCGACCGGCGCCGCTGGCCGGCGGTCGTAGGGCTCTTGGCGGTCGCCGCCGTCGGCTGGGCGCCGCTCGCCGCCGGCTTCACCGACTGGTGGCATGCACTACGCAGGTTCGGACAGCGATGGACCTTCAACTCGGGACCGTGGTCGTCGGCGCGATGGGCGGCGGAGCAGCTGGGGGCCGGCGATCCGACCGCCTGGGCGAACGGGTGCGCGGCGCTGACGGTGGCGATCGTC
>JBPEXA010000092.1:0-3965 GCA_052032135.1 Thermoanaerobaculia bacterium
CGCCGACTGACCGTCGGTGGCCGCTACCAGCCGCAGCTGCGCCCGCGGTTCTGCGCCTCGAGCCAGCCGGCGAGCGGCTCGAAGTAGTCGAGGATCGCCGAGGCGTCCATCTGCCGCTGACCGGCGATCGCCTCCAGAGCCTCCTGCCACGGCCGGCTTTGCCCCATCTCGAGCAGCGCGATCAGCCGCCGGCCCGCCTCGTCGTCGCCGTAGATCGAGCAGCGATGGAGCGGCCCCTCGTAGCCGGCCGCCTCGCACAGCGAGCGATGGAGCTGGAACTGCAGGATGTGGGCCAGGAAGTAGCGCGTGTAGGGAGTGTTGCCCGGCACGTGGTACTTGGCGCCGGGGTCGAACTGCGCCTCGGTCCGCTCGACCGGCGCCGCCACCCCCTGGTACCGCTCACGCAGCTCCCACCAACCGGCGTTGTAGGCGTCGGGAGCGATCTCGCCCGAGAACACCTTCCATCGCCACTGATCGACCAGCAGGCCGAAGGGGAGGAAGGCGACCTTGTCGAGCGCCATCCGCATCAGCACGCCGAGATCGGCGTCGGCGGGAGGCTCCTCGTCGAGCAGGCCGACCTCAACCAGGTAGCTCGGCGTCACCGACAGCGCCACGGTGTCGCCGACCCCTTCGTGGAAGCCGTCGTTGGCGGAGTCGCGGTAGATCAGGGGGAGGTGGTTGTAGGCCCGCTGGTAGAAGTTGTGGCCGAGCTCGTGGTGGACGGTCGAGAAGTCCTCGGCGTCGATCTTGATGCACATCTTGATGCGCAGGTCGTCGATGTTGTCGATGTTCCAGGCGCTGGCGTGGCAGACGACGTCGCGGTCCTGCGGCTGGGTGAACAGCGACCGCTCCCAGAAGGTCTCCGGCAACGGCTCGAAGCCGAGCGAGGTGAAGAATCGCTCGCCGTAGCGGACCATTTCGCGCGCGTCGACCCCCTTGGCCTGCAGCGCAGCCGTGAGGTCGAAGCCGCCGCCCCCGGCGGCGGGCGCCACCAGGTCGTAGACGTTGCCCCACGACTGCGCCCACATGTTGCCGAGCAGATGCGCTGGGATCGGCCCGTCGCCGGGCACCACGTCACCGTACGTCTCCCGCAGCCGCTCCCGGACGTAGCAGTGAAGCTGCTCGTAGAGCGGCCGCACCTGCCCCCACAGCCGGTCGAGCTCGACCGCGAAGGCGTCGGGGTCCATGTCGTACTTCGATCGCCACATCGCCCCGGTGTCGGCGAAGCCGAGCGCCCGGGCGCCCTCGTTGGAGAGCTCGACGAAGCGCTCGTAGCCGTCGCGCATCGGCGGCGACACCGTGCGCCAGCCGGTCCACGCCTCGAGCAGCTCGTCGGCGTCGCGGCTGGTCGCCAGTGTCTGCGACAGCTCGCCGAGATCGCGGCACGACCCTTCCCCCTCGGGGCAGTAACGGCCCGACCCGTAACGGCTCTCGAGGGCGGCGGCGATCTGGGTGAGCTCGGTCAGCAGCTGCGGATCGCGCGGCGCGGGCATCGTCAGCGCCAGACGGAGCAGGTCGAGCTGGCGCCGGGTGTCGGCGTCGAGCTCGAGGTCGTTGTAGTCGGCGGCGCCGACCGCGTAGCGCATGGTGGCGTCGATCAGCCGCTCGTTGGCGAGCGCCGCGAGGATCTCGGTGTCGACGGTGATGAAGTTCGACTGCACCCAGGCGGCGCGCGACGCCTCTTCGGCGACCGCGGCCAGCCGTTCGTTGGCCTCCGCCACGAACGCCGCCGCCTGCTCGGCGGTCGGCGGCTCCGACGCCGACGACGGCGGCGACGGGAGGAGCAGTAGGAGGGGGACGAGAGATCGAACGAGGGCGCGCATGGGCGGTCTCCTGGGTGTCAACGGTGTCCGTCGGTGAGGGCGTCGCGGATCCTCGCCAGCCCCTCGCGCAGCTGATCGCGCGAAGCGGCGAAGGAGAGGCGGAGGTGGTCGTCGGCGCCGAAGGCGATACCGGGAACGACGGCGACCCGCGCCACGTCGAGCAACCGGTCGGCGAGCGCCACCGAGCCGTCGACGCCGTCGCCGAAGCAGGCGGCGAC
This sequence comes from Thermoanaerobaculia bacterium, assembly GCA_052032135.1. Classification (GTDB taxonomy): domain Bacteria; phylum Acidobacteriota; class Thermoanaerobaculia; order Multivoradales; family JAHEKO01; genus CALZKB01. The sequence continues at coordinate 2,042 of JBPEXA010000092.1, forward strand.
GTTGGGAAAGGCGTAGAAGGCGCCGTCGGGCGGCGGGCAGCTCACCCCGGGGATCTCCTCCAGAGCGGTGCTGACCAGCTCCCGACGGCGGGCGAACTCGGCGACCATGGCGCGGACGTGATCGCCGCCGCTCTCGAGCGCGGCGACCGCCCCGTACATCGCGAACGAGGTCGGGTTGGAGGTCGCATGGCTCTGGATGTCGAGGGCGGCGTCGAGGATCGCCGGCGGCGCGAAGGCGAAACCGAGTCGCCAGCCGGTCATCGAGTAGCTCTTCGAGAACGAGCCGACCAGCACGACCGTCTCGGGGAACTCGTCGGCGAGCGGCGCGATGCTGGCGAAGCTGCCGCCTCCGTAGACGAAGTGCTCGTAGGTCTCGTCGCTGACCACGACCACCCCGCGCTCGGCGGCCGTAGCGACCACCCGCCGCAGGTCCCCCGCCTCGATGATGCCGCCGGTCGGGTTGCACGGCGAGTTGAGGACGATCGCCTTCGTGCGCTCGCTCATCGCCTCGATGACGCGATCGGCGTGGATGCGGAAGCCGTCGTCGACGTCGGCGTCGACCATCACCGCCCGCGCGCCGCAGAAGGCGATGTGCTCGGGGAAGCTGACCCAGTACGGTCGCGGCAGCACCACCTCGTCGTCGCGATCGAAGAGGGCGAGCGCGATCTCGAACAACGCCCCCTTCCCCCCCACCGACACCATGACGTCGCGCCCCTGCCACGACGTCCCGTGGTCCCGCGCGTACCGCTCGGCGAGGGCGTGCCGCAGCGCCGGGATCCCGGCCGCCGGGGTGTAGCGCGTGTGGCCGTCGGCCAGCGCCTGGCGGGCGGCCTCGACGGCGACCGGGGGCGACGGGAAGTCGGGCTCGCCGGCGCTCAGGTCGATGATCTCGACCCCCTCCTCCCGCAGCTCGCGCGCCTTGCGGGCGACGCTCAGCGTCGCCGACTCGCCGATGCGCTGGCTTCTGCGGGAGAGGACCATGAGAGATGGGGGGCGGCCGAGCGCGGCCGTCGCCCGCGGGTGGAGGCGCGAGGATACACCGAACGTTGCGACATCCGGCGGCGATCGATGCTGCTACGATCTTCCCCGCCGCTCCGCTGCCGCCCCGCCACCGATGTCCGTCCTCCGCTCGCTCTCCGCCGTCCTGCTGGTGGCCGCTGCGGCCGCCTCGGCGCAGGGGTTTCGCGTCGAGAAGGCGACCGTGCGAGCCGCCGCCGACTCGACCGCGACGCCGCCGGGCGACACCGTCCGCATCGGCATCTGGATGACGATCGAGGCGGGGTGGCACACCAACAGCCACCAGCCGACGTTCGACTACCTGATCGCCACCGAGGCTCGATTGGCGCCGCCGGACGGATGGACGGTGACCGCCACCGACTACCCGCCCGGCGAGCTCAAGACGTTCGCCTTCGAGGACCAGCCGCTGTCGGTCTACGAGGGAGAGGTCGGCTTCACCGCCGCGGTCGACGTCCCACCGGCGACGCCTCCCGGCGACTACGAGATCGGCGTCGAGGTCACCTACCAGGCGTGCGACGACCGATCGTGCCTGGCGCCGGTCACCACCCGCGTCCCCGTCGCCGTCCGCATCGGCGACGGCGGCGTGCCGGTGGCGGGTGCGCTGCCCGCCCCGGCTCCGACGCGGGCGGGCGGCGCCGGCTCGACGACCGGCCTCGCCGGGATGCTGCTCCTCGGCGTCCTCGGCGGCCTGATCCTCAACGCGATGCCGTGTGTCCTGCCGGTGCTGTCGCTCAAGGTCTTCGGCCTGGTCGAGAGCGCCGGTCGCGGTCGGCGCGAGGTCACCTTCGGGGCGCTCGCCACCGCCTTCGGCATCCTGCTCTCGTTCTGGGCGCTCGCCGCCGCCGCCATCGTCGCCAAGTCGGCGGGTGCCGCGGTCGGCTGGGGGGTGCAGTTCCAGGAACCGATG
>JBPEXA010000093.1:0-3037 GCA_052032135.1 Thermoanaerobaculia bacterium
TCAGCTGCTCGAAGAGCGCCGGGTAGTACTCCTCGGCGAGGCGGTAGCGGAAGGCGCCCTCGAAGCTGAGCACCAGGTCGGGGTGTCGCGAAAAGAGGTCGAGGTTGCCGACCAGGGTCGCCGGCAGGTAGTCCTCGATCGTGTCGCGGATCGTCCACCGCCACTGCGTGTCGAGGTGGACGGTGTAGACCACGAACAGCGTCGGGAGATGCTCGAGGCCGGGCCTCGGATCGCCGGAGGTGTCGGTGCTCAAGGTTGCGTGAGTGTACGCGAAGCAGGGGGGCGAGGGTGTCGACTAGAATCCGCCGATGCGCCGGTTCCTGCTGCCGTCGATCGCTCTCTGCCTGCTGGCGCCGACGGTCGGAGCCGCCGACGAGCCGGCGATCGCCCTCGCCGCCGGCCTCTTCGACACCGCCGCCTGGTTCGACGACAAGGGGGACTTCGACGCCGTCGAGGCGGGCATCGAGTGGCGGGGCAGGCCGCGCACCGGGCTCGGCATCCGACCGGTGGTCGGCGCCAGCGCCACCGACGACGCCGCCGTGTGGGCCTACGTCGGCGGCCGGCGCCCCTTCCCGCTCGGCCGTCGCTGGCAGGTCGCGATCGGCTTCGCCGCCGTCGCCTACGAGCGCGGCGACGGCAAGGACCTCGGCTCCGAGCTCCAGTTCCGCAGCGCGATCGATCTGTCGTTCGGCGGCGCCGGCGGCCGCCGTCTCGGCCTCGAGTTCTACCACCTGTCGAACGCCAGCACGGCACGCGTCAACCCGGGCAGCAACTCGCTGCGGCTGGTCTACGCGGTGCCGCTGGGCGGCTGAGGCGACGCCGCTACCAGGTCTTCCACGGCACCTCGCCGGACCTCCACACCTCGTTGAGGTGGAGGTAGTCGCGGTAGGTGTCCATCGAGTGCCAGTACCCGTCGTGCGGATAGACGGCGAGCTGGCCGTCCCGCGCCATGTCGCCGAGCGGCCGCAGCTCGAGCAGCAGCCCAGGGTCGTCGTTCAGGTAGTCGAAGACCGAGCGCTCGAAGACGAAGAAGCCGCCGGAGACGAAACCGTCCGCCACCGTCGGCTTCTCGTTGAACTCGGTCGCGATGCCGTCCTCGAGGTGGAGCTCGCCGTAGCGCGACGTCGGGTGGACGCCGGTCACCGTGGCGACCCGCCCCTTGGCGCGGTGGTAGTCGAGCAGTGCCTCGACGTCGACCCGACCGACGGCGTCGCCGTAGGTGAAGAAGAAGGTGTCGGCGTCGACGTAGTCGCGGACCTCCCACAGCCGACCGCCGGTGCCGGTGTCGGCGCCCGTCTCGACGCAGGTGACCTCCCAGTCCTCGCTGCCCACCGAGTTGTGGAAGACCGGCGGCGAGCCGTCCATCCGCACCGTGAAGTCCTGCATCATCTCGTGGAAGCGCAGGAAGTACTGCTTGATCACCCACCCCTTGTAGCCGAGGCAGAGGATGAAACGGCGGACGCCGAAGTGGCCGTAGATCTTCATGATGTGCCACAGGATCGGCATGCCGCCGATCTCGACCATCGGCTTCGGACGGTACTCGGTCTCCTCGCGCAGGCGGGTCCCCTGGCCGCCGCAGAGGATGACGACCGGCATCTCGGCGACGGTTGGACGGGACGGGCTCAAGAGCGCTCGGCGGGTCTCGGTTCTTGGTGTGGGTGGCGGGCCGATCGGCCCGGCGACGGGGGGAGACGTTACCACGAGGCCGCGCCGGTCCGGTGCTACGATCCGGGCGGCGTTCGCCGCTCGCTCCACCGATCATGACGACCAAAGGGATCATCCTCGCCGGCGGGTCCGGGACCCGGCTGCTGCCGCTCACCGAGTCGATCAGCAAGCAGCTGCTGCCGGTCTACGACAAGCCGATGATCCACTATCCGCTGTCGACCCTGCTGCTGGCCGGCATCCGCGACGTCCTGGTGATCTCGACCCCCCACGACGTGCCGATCTTCGAGTCGATCCTCGGCGACGGCTCGCGGTGGGGGATCTCGCTGCGCTACGCCGTCCAGCGGGAGCCGCGCGGCATCGCCGAGGCGTTCCTGGTCGGCGAGGGGTTCATCGACGGCGAGCCGGTCTGCCTGGTGCTCGGCGACAACATCTTCTACGCCGAGGGGCTGTCGCGGAAGTTGCAGGCGGCGGCGTCGAGGTCCGCCGGGGCGACCATCTTCGCCTACTACGTCGGCAACCCGGAGGAGTACGGCGTCGTCACCTTCGACGGTGACGGCCGGGCGATCGACATCGAGGAGAAGCCGGCGTCACCCCGCTCGCACTACGCCGTCACCGGCCTCTACTTCTACGACGCCGCCGTGGTCGAGGTCGCGCGCGAGCTCGAGCCGTCGCCGCGGGGGGAGCTCGAGATCACCGACGTCAACCGCCGCTACCTCGAGCGGGGGGAGCTGAACGTCGAGGTGCTGTCGCGCGGCACCGCCTGGCTCGACACCGGCACCCACGAGAAGCTGCTCGACGCCGCCAACTTCGTGCAGGTGATCGAGCAACGGCAGGGGTTGAAGATCTCCTGCCCGGAGGAGATCGCCTACCGGCTCGGCTACATCGACGCCGCGTCGCTCGAGAGGCTCGCCGACGCCTTCGGGCAGAGCGCCTACGGCGACTACCTTCGTGAGGTCCTCGAGCGGACGTGAAGTTCACCGTCGAGGCGGTCGCCGGCGTGCCCGACGTGCGCGTCGTCGAGCCGGTCGTTCATCGCGACGACCGCGGCTGGTTCTTCGAGAGCTGGCGGGCCGACGACTTCGCCCGTCTCGACCTCGGCGCCGAGTTCGTGCAGGACAACCAGTCGGTGTCGCGGCGCGGCGTGCTGCGCGGCCTCCACTACCAGGTCGAGCCGGCGGCACAGGGCAAGCTGGTGCGGGTCGCCGCCGGCGCCGTCTACGACGTCGCGGTCGACCTGCGTCGATCGTCGCCGACCTTCGGCCGCTGGGTGGGGGTCGACCTGATCGCCGAGCGGCCGTCGATGCTGTGGATTCCACCCGGATTCGCCCACGGCTTCTACACCGTGAGCGACACCGCCGTCGTCGTCTACCGC
>JBPEXA010000094.1:0-6801 GCA_052032135.1 Thermoanaerobaculia bacterium
CCGAACTCCGACGGCGGCACCATCGCGCTCTCGATGTGCACGTGGGCGTCGATCAGGCCGGGAGCGACGTACGCCCCGCCGAGGTCGACGGTCTCCTCCGCCTCGTAGTCACCGAGGCCGACGATCCAGGAGCCGACGATCGCGACGCTGGCGTCGACGACCTCGTGGCTGAAGACGTTGACCACCCTGCCGCCCTTCAGCAGCAGGTCGACCGGCGCATCGCCCCGCGCATGGCGGACGATCCTGTCGAGGTTCATTGCGGCAACCCTAGCGCACCGCGTCGGCGGCGGCGAGAAGCGATCGCCGTCTAGCCGTCGACGACCGCGCGCTCGACGCGCGAGCCGAGACCGCAGCAGATCTCGTAGGGAACGGTGTCGGCGAGTGCCGCGAGCGACTCCAGGGCGTTCGGTGCGCCGTGCTCGGCCGCCACCACCTCGACCTCGTCGCCGACCGCGGCATCCGGAGCCGCCGACAGATCGACCACCAGCTGGTCCATCGACACTCGACCGCGCACCGGCAGCTCGATGCCGTCGAGACGGACGACGGCGCGTCCGCCGAGCGCTCGCAGGTAGCCGTCCGCGTAGCCGACCGGCACCAGCCCGATCGGCGTCTCGACCTCGAAGCGGTGGGCGCCGCCGTAGCCGGTGCGGCTCCCCGCCGGCGCCCTCTTGACCTCGAGTAGCCGCGCCGTCAGCCGCAGCGCCGGGCGCAGGTCGAGCGGCCGCTCCATCTCGACGCTCGGGTAGCAGCCGTAGAGGGCGAGCCCGGGGCGCACCATCCGGTGATGGGACCGCTCGAGCACCGCCAGCGCCGCCGAATTGGCGGCGTGACGGACGAGCTCGCGATCGGTGAACGGCGCCGTGGCGAGCAGCTCGTCGAAGCGGTCGAGCTGGCCGTGTGCGGAGGCGAGATCGGCGGCATCGGCGCTGGCGAGGTGGGTGTAGACCCCCGTCCAGCGGACGCCGGGCGCGGCGGCGACCGCCGTCGCGACGGTCGTCGCGCCGTCCGCCAGGGCGCCGCTGCGGGTCATGCCCGTGTCGACCTTGAGATGGACGTCGGCGTCGCGACCGGCGCGCCGCGCCGCCTCCGAGATCGCCGGCAGCTCGTCGGTACCGGTGACCGTCAGGGTGACGCCGGCCTCGATCTGCTCCTGGAGCACGGCGACCAGCTCGGTCGGTGGGGCGACCCCTCCGGCGCGGAAGAAGACGAGGATCGGCCCCTCCCATCCGAGGTCGCGCAGGCGCAGGGCGCTCGGCGGCAGGGTGACCGCCATCCGGTCGACGAGCGGCGCCAGCAGCGGCACCACCTGCTGCATGCCGTGGCCGTAGGCGTCCGCCTTGACCACCGCGCAGAGCCCGACGTCGGGGCCGATCGCGGCGCGGATCACGGCGACGTTGTGGCGCAGCGCCGACGCCGAGATCTCCGCCCTCAGGATCGCCGCCATCGGGCGATCCTACGGTACCGGCCGCTATACTGCCGCCGCCGTCCGGCCGGGCGGCACCTTCCTACGAGAGCGCGGCATCGTGCGTCCGATTCATGGGGTCCTCGCCTCCCTGCTGCTCGTGATCGGGCTGCTGGTCGCCGCCTTCGCCCTCCCCGAGCCGCCGGCGGCAACCGGAGGCCCGCATCCCCGGGTCGACGCGATGCGCGTCGGCACCCCGATCCCCGACGGCGACCCGCGGCTGGTGATCGGTTGGGCGCTCGGCTGCGCGGTGATCGTCTGGATCGGCGCCCTCGTCCGCTTCGGCGGCGCGCAGCGCGCCGACCGCCGACCGCTGCGCCGCCGTCTGCTGCTGGTCACCGTCCTCCACCTCGCCTGCTGGAGCTGGATGGTGATCGAGGTCCAGGCGTACCAGGGAGGCGCGACCGCCGAGCGGTGGGCGGCGCTGCCGCGACCGACCGCGGTGCTGCTGCTCGCCTTCTGGCCGGTCTCCCTCGGCTACTCCGCCCTCTTCGTCACCGGCTTCGGGCGTTGGGTGCTGACCGAAGAGGAGCGGCGACGGTTCCGCGCCCTGGTCGAGCAGCGAGGCGCCGACGGCTGATGGAGGCGCTCCGCCAGCCGATCGTCCTCGGATCGCTCACCGCCTATCTCGTGCTCTGCCTCGCCGTCGGCGTCTGGGCGCTGCGGCGGACCCGCTCGACCCACGACTTCTTCATGGCGGGGCGGGAGCTCGGCATGGTGGTCACCGGGGTGGCGATGTTCTCCAGCACGATGAGCGGCTTCGGCTTCGTCGGCGGCCCCGGCCTGGTCTACACCCTCGGCCTGAGCTCGATCTGGATGCTGGTCACGGTCGGGGTGAGCAACGCCGTCGCCGATTTCTCCCTCGGCAAGCGGCTGCGGATGTTCGCCGAGCTGTTCGAATGCGAGTCGCTCCCCGACGCCGTCGCCGCCCGCTACGGCTCGCGTCGCACCGCCGGACTGACCGCGGTGGCGATCCTCCTCGGCGTGCTCGGCTATCTCGCCACCCAGATTCTCGCCATGGCGACGGTGCTGCAGACCCTGCTGTCGCGGACCGAAGCGCTCGCCGGCGTTTCGATGGTGACCTGCGTCGTCGTCTCAAGCTCGGTGCTCGTCTTCTACTGCGTCACCGGCGGCATCCTCGCTTCGGTCTACACCGACGTCGTCCAGGGGACGATCATGGCGCTCGCCGGCCTGCTGGTCTTCTTCACCGCGCTGACCACCTTCGACGGCGGCGGCGGCTCGATGATCGACATCCTGGTCGCCGACGATCCGGAGTCGATCTCGCCGTGGGGGACGCTGGGGATGTTCGGCTGCCTCTCCTGGTACCTGCTGTTCGCGGTCGGCGTGTCGGGACAGCCGCATCTGCTGACCAAAGGGATGATGATCCGCCGCCTGCGCGACTACCGCTACCTGCCGGTGGTGGCGATCGGCGGCTACTTCCTGACCGCCTTGTTGTGGATCGCGGTCGGCCTCGCCATGCGCGCGCTGGTGGTGAGCGGCGCGCATCCCGAGCTCGCCGCCGCCGATCAGGCGGCGCCGGAGTTCCTCCACGGCTACGCCCATCCGCTGCTGGCCGGCGTCGTCTTCGCCGGCATCTTCGCCGCCATCATGTCGACCGCCGACAGCTTCCTCAACATCGGCGCCGCCGCCCTCGTGCACGATCTCCCGCGGGCGTGCGGGCGGGCGGTCACGGGCGAGCTGGCGTGGGCGCGCGCGGCGACCGTCGCTCTCGCGGTGCTGGCCGCGATCTTCGCCCTCTATTCCCACTACTGGAACGCCCGCCTGATCGCTCTCGTCGGCGTCTTCGGCTGGAGCACCTTCGCCGCCGCGCTGGTGCCGGTGGTGGCGATCGGCTTCAACTGGAGGCGGGCGACGCCGCTCGCCGCCGACACCGCCATCGTCGCCGGCCTGGTGCTCAACCTGTCGATCGAGCTGCTCGACATCCGTCTCCCGCACGGAGTCCACGGCGGCGCCTTCTCCCTCCTGGTCGCCGTGCTGCTGTTCATCGTCGTCTCGCACCTCGCCCCACCGCCGCGGCTCGCCGCCGAGGTCGAGGCGGTGATGGAGCTGTGAGCGCCCCGGCGGGCGCCGTCCGCAGCGGGTAGACTCCCGGCGGCCATGCTGACCGATCTGCGCGATCTCGCCGGCGGCGAGAGCTTCGAGGCCGATGTCTGCGTGGTCGGAGCCGGCGCCGCCGGCATCTCGCTCGCCCGCGAGCTCGATCGCGCGGGGCGGTCCGTCGTGCTGCTCGAGAGCGGCGGCGAAGCCTACGAACAGGCGACCCAGGCGCTCTACGACGGCCCGGAGTCGGGGACCGCCATCCCCAGCGGCAGCGGCTACCTAGTGTCGACCCGCCTGCGCTACTTCGGCGGCACCACCAACCACTGGAACGGCTACTGCAGGCCGCTCGACCCCGAGGTCTTCTCGGTGCGGGACTGGGTCTCCGACGTCGGCTGGCCGTTCGGCCGCGAGACGCTCGACCCCTACTACCAGCGGGCCGCGCCGCTGGTGGAGATCAGCCCGTTCGACTACGACGAGGCGGCCGCCGGGGCCGACGTCAAGCTGCTGGCCGAGGATCCGGACGTCGAGACCGCCTTCTACCACGTCAGCCCGCCGACCCGGTTCGCTCAGCGCTACCGTCCCGAGCTCGAGGCGAGCCCCCGCATCCAGCTGCTGCTCCACGCCAACCTGCTGGAGCTGGTGACCGACGAGGCGGGCGGCACCGTCCGCGAGGCGCGGGTCGCCCGGCTCGACGGCACCGAATGGCGCGTGACGGCGCGTCACTTCGTGCTGGCGGCGGGGGGGATCGAGAACGCGCGGCTGCTGCTCGCCAGCGACCGCGTCCATCGGGCGGGGCTCGGCAACGAGCACGACCTCGTCGGCCGCTATTTCATGGAGCACCCGCACGTCACCGTCGGCTACGTCACCATCCCCTACTGGCGCAAGCTGATCCCGCGCACCTACGAGGAGAGCTACGTCCGCGAGCGTGGCAACACGATCAGGGGGACGCTCCGCCTGTCGGCAGCGGCGCAGCGCGAGCACCGGCTGATGAACGCCGTCGCCGTCCTCGCCCACCTCACCCGCGCCCAGGAGCGCCCGTTGGCGGCGGAGGTGGCGCGACTCGCCACCGACTCGATCGAGCTCGGCGGCCATCCGCCGCCCGAGCACGGGACGACCTACTACGGCTGGCTCGAGGTCCACAGCGAGCAGCGCCCCAACCGCGAGAGCCGCGTTCGGCTCGCCGACGAGCGCGACGCGCTCGGCGTGCGGCGGGCGCGACTCGACTGGCGCCTGCAGCCCGAGGACGCCCGCAACCTGCTCCACACCGCCGAACGGCTCGCCCTCGCCATGGGCGCCGGCGAGCGGGGCCGCCTCCGCTTCCTCGCCAACGAGCACGATCTGTGGGAGCGGACGCAATGGAGCTACCACCACATGGGGACCACCCGCATGCACGACGACCCGCGGCACGGCGTCGTCGACGCCGACGCCCGGGTGCACGGGGTCGCCAACCTCTACGTCGCCGGCAGCTCGCTGTTCCCCACCGTCGGCAGCTCCAACCCGACGCTCACCATCGTCGCCCTGGCGCTGCGCCTCGCCGACCACCTGACCGCCGGCGACCGCTGACGGCGGCGGCCCCCGCCGGCCGCGGTTTGCGGATCACCCGGTGGAGGTACGCTGTGGGCATCGAGATGCACCGACCCGTGGCCTTGCAGAAGGCTTGCCGCACCGCCGTCGTCGTGGCGCTCGTCGCCCTGTTCGCGACCACGGCGATCGTCGGCGACGAGGCGACCGACGCAGTGGAGGCGCTCTTCGCCGAGGCGTTCGAGCGCTTGCAGGCGGGGGAACCGGCCGCAGCGCTCGACCCCGCCCGGCGGTGCTGGGAGCTCCAGCGCCGGGCGCTCGACCCGGCCGACCCCGCCGGGACCGCCTGCGCCGCGCTGCTCGCCAACGTCCATCGAGCGCTCGGCGACGCGGCGGCGGCACGCCCGCTCTTCGAGCTCGCGCTCGCCCACTCGGAGGGGGCGCTCGGTCCCGATCACCCGGTGACCACCGGCGCCCGCACCGCCCTCGCCGGCTTGCTGCTCGAGATCGGCGATCCGGCGGCCGCCGCGGATCTCTACCGGCGGGCGCACGAGAGCTACGCCGCGACCCTCTCCGAGGACGACCCGACCCTGATCACCAATCTCTCGTTCCTCGGCCTGGCGCTGCGCGAGGCCGGCCGGCCGCGTGAGGCGGTCCCCTACCTCGAGAGCGCTCTCGACGCTCACCAGTCGCTGTTCGGGGCCGCTCACGAGCTGACCGCCTTCCAGCACCATCTGCTCGCCGGCGCTCTCCACGAGGCGGGGGAGTGGAGCACCGCGCTCGACCACTACCGCACCGCCCTCGACATCCGCGAACGGCGGCTCGGCGTCGGGCATCCGATCACCGGCGTCTCCCTCAACGACCTCGGCATCCTGCTGCGAGAACTGGGACGACTGTCGGAGGCCCGCGTCATGCTCGAACGGGCGGTGGCGATCGTCGACCGCGATCCCGACGCCCGGCCGGAGGCCGCCGGGGTGGCGCTCGACAACTTCGCCACCCTGTTGCACGAGCTCGGCGACTTCCCCGCCGCCCGTGCCGCCGCCGAGCGCGCCGTGGCGATGCTCGCCACCGTTCTCGGCGAAGACGCCACACACACCGCCGTCGCCCGATCCAACCTGGCGATCGTGCTCCAGGCGGCCGGCGACCTGCCGGCGGCTCGTGCCTCGCTCGAGCGGGCGCTACCGGCGCTCCTCGCCCATCCCGACCCGGCGGTGGGCGGCAACGCGCTCAACAACCTCTCCGCGATCGCCTGGCTCGAGAACGACGTCGACGCCGCCCTCGACCTCGCCACCCGAGCGCTGGCGGTCCACGAGGGGCGCTCCGGCGCCGACCACCCCGACACCGCCACCAGCCGGATGAACGCCGCCACCCTGCTCGCCGAGGTCGGCCGCGCCGACGAGGCCGAGCCGATGCTGCTCGAGGCGGCCGAACAGCTGCGGCGTCACGGGTCGCTGCTCGAGCGCGTCGCGTTCGCCAATCTCGCTCTGCTCGCCGAGCGGGGCGGTCGCCTCGACGACACCCTCACCTATCTCGAGCGGGCGCTCGACGCCGAGCATCGCCTGCTCGCCGACGTGATGGCGACCGGCAGCGAGCGGGAGCGGCTGCTGTTCGTCGAGCGCGATCGCTCGACCGCCAACTGGGCGATCCAGCTGCAGGCGCGGCGGCTGGCCGACGACCCGCGGGCGATCCGGCTGGCGCTGACGACCGTGCTGCGGCGCAAGGGGCTGACGCTGGATGCGACCGCCGCGGCGATCGCC
>JBPEXA010000095.1:0-3716 GCA_052032135.1 Thermoanaerobaculia bacterium
GCTCGGCATCGCCCTCGGCGCGGCGGCCGCCTGGGCGATGAACGAGTTCGAGCTGATCCGGTTCGATCCCGAGCTGGCGGCGATCTACTTCCTCTCCGCGGTGCCGTTCCGCGTCGTCGCCCGCGACCTGGTGGCGATCGCCCTCTTCACCCTGGCGATGACGCTCGTCGCCTGCTGGCTGCCGGCGATGCGGGCCGGTCGCATCGAGCCGGCCGAGGCGTTGCGATACGAATGAGCGCGACGCGCGAAGCGGACGCGGCTCTCGCCGTCATCCGCGCGCATCCCGAGCAGGTCGGTCTGTGCGCGCGCTGCCGTCATCTGGCCGCGGCCACCTCACGACGGTCGATCTTCGTCCGCTGCGGCGCGTCGACGACCCACGGACTGCCGCGGTACCCGGTGCTGCCGGTCGCGTCGTGCGCCGCCTTCGCCGCGGAGGAGAGCTAGCCGTGCCGGTGCCGACCCCGTTCCATCCTCGCACCGCCGACCTCTGCCGCAGCTTTCGATGGAAGGACTGGGCCGGCTACTGCGCGGTGTGCAGCTTCGACCACGGGCCGGAGCCGGAGTACACGGCGCTGCGCCACGCCGTCGGGGTGATCGACGTCTCTCCGCTGTACAAGTACGACGTGAGCGGGCCCGACGCCGCCGAGTTCCCCGCCCCCGTCACAGTTCGCGACCTCCGCAAGCTGCGGGTCGGCAGGGTCACCTACTGCTGCTGGTGCGACGACGACGGCAAGGTGGTCGACGACGGCACCGTCACCCGCTGGGGCGACCGCCACTACCGGGTCACCGCCGCGGAGCCGAGCCTGCGGTGGTTCGAGGGGCTGATCCGCGACCAGCGGGTGTCGATCGAGGACACCAGCGAGCGCGTCGCCGCCCTCGCGGTGCAGGGGCCTCGATCGCGGGAGCTGCTCGCCGCATGCTGCGACGGCGACGTCGAGGGGCTCCGCTTCTTCCGCGCCACCCGTGGCCGCATCGGTGGCGCCGAGGTCGGCGTCACCCGCACCGGCTACACGGGTGACCTCGGATACGAGGTGTGGGTCGACGCCGGTGACGCGCTGGCGGTGTGGGACGCGATCGCCGCGGCGGGCCGTTCGCACGGTCTGCTGCCGGTCGGGCTCGACGCGCTCGACATGACCCGCATCGAGGCCGGCTTCATCATGCTCGACGTCGACTACTACAGCGCGCCGCGGGTGATCCTGCCGTCCCGCAAGTCGAGCCCCTACGAGATCGGCCTCGGGTGGACGGTCGATCTCGACCGCGATCCGTTCGTCGGGCAGGCGGCCCTCGCCCGCGAGGCGCGGCGAGGGAGTGAGTGGCGATGGGTCGGCCTGGTCGCCGACTGGGATCGGCTCGAAGCCCTCTACGAGGCCCACGGCCTGCCGGCGGCGCTGCCGATCGGCGCGCACCGGGAGGCGCTGCCGGTCTTCAAGGCGGGCCACCAGGTCGGTCGCGCCACCAGTCACATGTGGTCACCGACCCTGAAGCGCCTGATCGCTCTCGCCACCGTGCGGGCCGAGGTCGCGGCGCCCGGCACCCGCCTCGAGCTGGAGCACACCGTCGAGTTCGAGCGCTCGACGGTCGCCGCCGAGGTCGTCGACCCCCCCTTCTTCGATCCGCCGAGGAAGCGAACGTGAGCCGCGCCCCCGACGTCGTGGTGATCGGCGCCGGCCACAACGGTCTCACCTGCGCCGCCTATCCGGCACGGGCGGGCCTGCGCGTGGTGGTGGTCGAGCGGCGCGCCCTGATCGGCGGCGCGACGGTGAGCGAGGAGGTCGTCCCCGGCTACACCTTCTCCGCCTGCTCGTACGTGGTGAGCCTGCTGCGACCCTGGATCCTCCGCGACCTCGAGCTGCCGCGGCACGGGCTCGAGATCCTCCCTCTCGAGTCGACCTTCACCCCGTTCCCCGATGGCCGCTACCTGTTGCGCGACGGCGACGCCGAGCGCACGCGACGCCGGATCGCGCGGTTCTCCCCCCGCGACGCCGAGGTCTACGGCGAGTTCGGGCGGGTGATGGGCGAGCTCGGTCGGCTGGTCAAGCCGGTGATCGACCGTCCGGCCCCCGATCCGACCTCCCTCGATCCGCGCGAGCTCGCGTCGCTGGCGAGCCTCGGCCGACGCTTTACCGAGCGCGGAGTCGACTGGCTGGCCGCCGAATACAAGATGCTGACGATGAGCGCGGTCGACCTGCTCGCCGAGTGGTTCGAGTCGGAGGCGTTGATCGCGCCGATGGCGGTCAGCGGCATCATCGGCACCTTCCTCGGCGTCCGATCTCCCGGCACCGCGTACGTCCTGCTCCACCACTACATGGGCGAGATCGACGGCGCCTTCCGCGCCTGGGGGTTGGCGCGCGGCGGCACCGGGTCGGTCGCCGCGGCGATCGCCTCGGCGGCGCGTGAGCTCGGCGTCGAGATCCGCACCGAGGCGGCGGTCGAGTCGATCCAACTGCGCGACGGCCGCGCGATCGGCGTCGTGCTGGAGGGCGGCGAGGAGGTCGCGGCGCGGCAGGTGGTGTCGGCGGTCGACCCTCACCGCACCTTCCTCGGCCTGGTCGGCGAAGCGCACCTCGAAGAGGGGTTCGCCGCCAGCGTCCGCCGGTTCAAGATGCGCGGCAGCTCGGGGAAGGTGAACCTCGCGCTCGACGGCCTGCCGGAGTTCGCCTGCCTGCCGGGGGACGGCGTCCATCTGCGCGGCGACATCACCATCGCCCCCGACATCGACTATCTCGAGCGCGCCTACGACGAGGCGAAGTACGGGCACTACTCGCGGCGACCCTTCCTCGACGTCGTCATCCCTTCGCTGACCGACCCGACGGTGGCGCCGCCGGGCGGCCACGTGATGTCGGTCTTCGTCCAGTACGCCCCCTACCACCTCGCCGCGGGCCCCGACCGCTGGCCCGCCGAGCGGGAGGCGTTCGGCGATGCCGTGGTGTCGACGCTGGCCGAGTACATGCCTGGCCTCGAAGAGCGGATCGTCGACCGACAGGTGCTGACGCCGTGGGACCTCGAGCAGACCTACGGCCTGACCGAGGGCAACATCTTCCACGGCGAGCTGAGCCTCGAGCAGCTCGCCTTCCAGCGGCCGGTCGCCGGCTGGGCGCGCTACCGGACGCCGGTTCGCGACCTCTGGTTGTGCGCCTCGGGCACCCACCCTGGAGGCGGGATCATGGGAGCGCCCGGGGCGCTCTGTGCGCGCGCCATGCTCGGACAGGCGGGAGGGGGCGGGTGAGCGATCGCGCCGTGGTGGTGGGCGGGGGACCGAACGGACTGGTCGCCGCCGCGCGACTCGCCGCCGCCGGCTGGCGGGTCGCCGTCTGCGAGCGGCGGGAGGTCCTCGGCGGCCTCGCCGCCCGTCGCGAGTTCCACCCCGGTTTCTTCGCCGGCGGGCCACTGGACGAGACGACGTCGTGGCGTCGCTGGCTCGGCGAGGAGCTCGACCTGGCGGCGGCCGGCTGGCGCACGCGGCCGGCGGCTGCCGTCGTCGCCGTCGACCCCGACGGCGGCGTCATCGAGATCGGCGCCGGCGGTCTCCGGGGGGTGGCGAGCGCCGATCGCGAGGCGTGGGGTGCCTTCCGGCGTTTCGTCGACGCGGTGGCGCCGGCGGTGCGGAGGCTCCTCGACCGCCCGCCGCCGCGGCTCGAGGTCGAGGGGGTCGCCGACGCCGTCGCGCTGCTGCGCGACGGCTGGGCGGTGCGCAGGCTCGGTCGCGCGACGATGAC
>JBPEXA010000096.1:0-1666 GCA_052032135.1 Thermoanaerobaculia bacterium
GACGGCCGCCGCCGATCGCCCAGGCGATCCCGCACAGCGCCGCCCAGCCGATCAGCGATACGACGTTGAGCGGGCCCATCCGGGGTGGGTCAGGGGGCGTCGCCGTAGATGGCGTCGAGCATCGCCGCCGCCCGCACCCCGGCCTGGAAGAGGCGCCGCTCGACCGTACCGATGTGGTCGTAGACGTAGCGGTAGCCGAGGTCGGGGAGGAAGGAGTCGCGGTCGGTCTTCCGCCACACGTCATAGACCTTCAGGCGCAGCGCGCGCGACTCGAGCGCCCACTCGACCGGTCGCGCCCGTCGCCATTCGTCGGCGCGGCCGGCGAAGTCCTGCTCCAGGAACTCGACGTACTCGGTGTAGCTGAGCGACTGGCGGTCGATGATCCCCGAGTCCCACACCGAGTGCAGGCGACGCGGCTCGCCGAACCACTGCACCATCACCGAGTTGCCGCCGCGATCGCCGCCGCGGCCGACGTGGAGCGGCTGGTGGACGTCGCCGGCGAAGTGCAGGAAGAAGGCGAGGGCGGTCGCATCGAGCGATCCCTCGAACCCGTCGACGCCGTGCTCGTCCATCATCGCGGCGAACGCCGCCCGCGGCCCCTCGTCGCCGGCGAGCACCCTCTCGAGGAACTCGAGCGCCTCGACGACGTTGTCGGGCTCAGGGGTCTGCTGCGATCGCTTGAGGACCCGCAGCAGCTCGTCGTCGTCCTCCACCGTCACGTAGTGCCAATGGTTGACGAACTCCCAGGCGGACTCCGAGCGGATGAAGTCGGGCCAGGTGGCGGTCTGCGCCAGAGCGATCGGTCCGAGGTAGGCGCGGATCGCCGCTCGCGCCGGATCGCCGAGGTGCCGCTCGGCGATCTCGGCGACGATGCGATGGCCGTTGTCGCCCCAGGCGTGGAGGGCGCCGGTCGTCGCCACTGCGAGCATCGCAGCGAGCACGACCGCGCGCCGCCGGCGTCGGTGTTCGTTCATCGTCACCTCCCTGGCGGCGAGGCTAGCACCTTCCTCGCTCAGCGACTCTCCGCCCCCGGCTTGACGATCCACCCCTGTCCTTCGCGACCGCGCAGGATGGTGGTCAGCGGCGCCTCGAAGTGGAGGTGTCGCAGGTAGCTGGTCTCCGCCTCGGCCGGCTGACCATCGAGCCAGTCGACGTCGATGAACTCGTCGCTCTCGCCGGCGTCGCCGTCGGCGCTCCCCCCCGGCAGGGTGAAGTAGGCGATGCGCAACGACGTGATGTTCTGGAAGAAGTGCGTCCCCTGCGACGGCTCCACCTGGTAGTCGCGCGGCGACGCCTCGACGATGGCCCGCACGTTGGAGATCTGCGACCACTGCACCGGGATCCCCAGCCAGTCGTCGGCGCTCCCCCAGCGGCCGGGGCCGATCAGCAGAAACGGCCGACCGTCACGGCGCAGCCGCTCGTTGATGCGGCCGATCTCGCCGGCGATCCGCCGGTTGGCGCTCGGCTCCCAGCCGTCGCGGCGGACGTAGACGACGTCGTGGATGGTGCGCTCCACTCCGTGGCCGAGGGTGCTGCGGCAGGCGCAGAGGAGATCCTCGCGGTCGAAGGTCTCCTCCGGCGGTGAGGCGCTGGTCGGTCGGGCCGTCATCGGCCGCACCTGGAGCACCATCAGTTCCGGGTTGCACCAGACGCCGGCCGCTCCTCA
>JBPEXA010000097.1:0-1565 GCA_052032135.1 Thermoanaerobaculia bacterium
CGACGACCGCCCCGTCGGCGCCGACGCTGGAGGGGCGCGCCTTCTCCGCCGGTCCCCCGGCGGCGGCGTTCATCGCCTTGCTGATCGACAGCCTGATCGAGTTCTTCGGCCTCGAGCTCTAGCGCCTCAACGCCGTCGCCGCAGCCACCACCAGGCGCCGGCGACCAGCGCGACGACGATCTCGATGGCGCCGACCAGCGCGAAGGCGAAGGCGAAGCCGCGGGCGGCGTAGGCCCAGGCGCCGACCAGCGGCCCGACCGCGAAGCCGAGCGAGCCGGCGAGGTTGAAACCGCCCATGGCGCTGGCGCGAGTGTCGGGCGTCGACAGCTGCGCGGTGAGCACCATCGCCGGCGGGAACATCACCGCGGCGAAGGCGCCGAGAGCGATCATCACCGGGCCGAGCAGCACGAGGTCGGCGACGCCGACGGTGGTCAGCGCGATCCCGTAGGCGAGCGAGCCGAGGATCAACGGCGGGTAGGGGCCGGTCTTCTCGCTCATCCGGCCGGTCAGCACCTGGAGGAAGGCGAACGGCAACAGAAAGGCCGACAGGTAGCGGCCGCGCACCGCTGCGTCGCCCGCTCCGAGAGCGTCGAGATAGAGCGGAAAGACCACCACGAAGAGGCCGACCGCCAGTCGATCGACGAAGTGGAAGAGCATCGGCAGCATCAGCAGCGAGTTGTGGCGCAGGGCGGCGACGATCTTGCGGACGCGGACCCCGCGGCGCAGGCCGGCCGGCTCGACCAGCGCCAGGGCGGCGACGGCGAGCACCGCGAACAGCATCGCGGCGGCGACCAGGGGGGCGCGCGCCCCGAACCAACGGGTCAGGTAGCCGCCGAAGGGGGCGCCGATGCCGACCCCGAGGATCAACGACGCGCCCATCCAGCCCATGTAGCGGCCCGACCGTTCCTGGTCGGGACGGTCGAGGACGAGCGCCATCACCAGCGACCACCCCATCACCGAGCACGCCCCCTGCACGAAGCGCAGCGACAGCAGCAGCGGGATGGTGTCGACCAGCTGGTAGAGGGCGTAGATCACTGCCGAGCTGGCGAAGCCGGCGACGACGAACGGACGCCGCAGCCCGACGCGATCGCTCAGCAGCCCCCACACCGGCGCGAAGAGGATGTAGGCGAAGGTCTCGACCGAGAAGAAGAGCGTGGCGTCGCGCACCGTGCCGCCGAGCTCGTCGATGACCAGCTCCTTGAGCCCGGCGACGACCAGCGTCAGGTTGAACATCGCCCCGAAGAGCAGCGCGCACGGCAGGGCCACGCCTCGTGCGGCGGAGTTCGATGGCGTCGGGGTCGTCACGATGTCTCAATGGGACCGATCCGCCGCCGAGCGATCGGGCGGGCGGACGGCGGCCTCGGCGCTCGCCTCAGCCGTCGGCGTCCTCGACCAGCAGCTCGATGCGGCGGTTGACCGCACGGCCGTCGGGCGTCTCGTTGGAGACGATCGGACGGTCGGGCCCGTGCCCGACGGCGGTCAGTCGCTCCCTGGCGATCCCCTGCGCCACCAGCCCCGCCAGCACCGCTTCGGCCCGCCGCAGGCTCAGCGTCAGGTTCTCGTCG
>JBPEXA010000098.1:0-4156 GCA_052032135.1 Thermoanaerobaculia bacterium
AGAGGGCGACCCCGGCGACTGGGTGGCGCCGCTCGAGCGGGCGCTGCGGCAGCGCCTCGGACCGGCCGCCGTCGGCCTCGCGGTGCGCCCGCTGCGCGAGCAGGGCCTTCGCGCGGCGCGCGGCGCAACCGATTTCGCCGGCCTCTTCCTCGGCCTCAGCATGTTCCTCATCGCCTCCGCCGCCCTGCTCGCCGGCCTCCTCTTCCGGCTCGGCGTCGAGCAGCGCGCACCGGAGATCGGGCTGCTGCGAGCGACCGGGTTCCCCGCCGCGCGGGTGCGGCGACGGCTGCTGGGCGAAGGGATGGCGCTCGCCGCCGTCGGCGCCGTCGGCGGCGTCGCCGGTGGCGCGGCGTACGCCTGGGGGTTGCTCGCCGGCCTGCGCAGCTGGTGGCTGCCGGCGATCGGCGAGCCGATCCTCGAGCTCCACCTGCTCCCGCCCACCCTCGCCGGCGGGGCCGTCGCGGCGATGGCGGTCGTCGGCGTGGCGATCTACGTCGCCCTGCGCCGGCTCGGTCGCGCGCCGATCGTCGGCCTGCTGGCGGGCACGATCCGGGCGGACGGCTCGCGCCACCACCGACGATCGAAGTGGGTGGCGGTCGGGGCGCTCGGCGCCGCCGCCGTCCTCACCGCCGCAGCGCTGGCGGTGGACGAGCGGACCGGTGCCGCGCTCGCCTTCGGTGTCGGCGCCACGCTGCTGGTCGCGGGGATCGCCGCCTTCGCCTGGCTGGGAGGGCGGGCGCCCGATGCCGACAACCGGCTCGGGGACGGTACCGCCGCCGCCCTCGCGGCGCGCGGGATCGCCCGTCATCCGGGTCGCAGCCTGCTCTGCGTCGCGCTGATGGCGAGTGCCAGCTTCGTCATCGTGGTGGTCGCCGCCAACCGGGTGCACGCTCCGATCGACGCCGGTGACCGCAGCTCCGGCACCGGCGGCTTCTCGCTGATCGGCGAGAGCGACGTCGCCGTGCTCGGCGATCTCGAGGACGAGGATTCCGAGGTGGCGGCGGCGCTCGAGGGCGTCGACGTCGTCCCCTTCCGCCTGCTGCCGGGCGAAGACGTCTCCTGCCTCAACCTCTACCAGCCCGAGCGTCCGCGGCTGCTCGGGGTGCCGGCGGAGATGGTCGCTCGCGGCGGCTTCGGCTTCCAGCAGCTCATCGAGGAGACCGACCGGCCGTGGCGGCTGCTCGACCGGCCGCTCGACGACGGCGCGATCCCCGCCTTCGGCGACGCCAACTCCGTGCTGTGGATCCTCCACTCCGGCCTCGGCGAGGAGCTGGTGATCGACAACGAGCGCGGCGAGCCGATCCGGCTGCGCTTCGTCGGCCTGCTGCGGCGCAGCATCTTCCAGAGCGAGGTGCTGATCTCCGAGGCCGCCTTCCAGCGACACTTCCCGTCGCGCGCCGGCTACGGCTACTTCCTGTTCGATCCCGGACGGCGGGCGAGCGCCGAGCTGGCGGAGGTCCTCGAAGCGCGTCTCGGGCGCCTCGGGCTCGACGTCGTCGGCTCGCGCGAGCGCCTCGCCGCCTTCCGTGCCGTCGAGGACACGTATCTGTCGACCTTCCAGACCCTCGGCGGCCTCGGCCTCGTGCTCGGGACGCTGGGGATGGGCATCATCCTGCTCCGCAACGTCCTCGAACGGCGCTCCGAGCTCGCCCTGCTACGCGCGGTCGGCTTCCGCCGCGAGCGACTGCAGCGGCTGGTGATCGCCGAGAACGCGCTGCTGATCGCCGTCGGCATCGTGATCGGTGCCGGCGCCGGCGCGATCGCCGCTGCTCCGCACCTGCTGCTCGCCGGCGCCGCCCCTCCGTGGCTGCCGTTGGCGCTCACCCTGGCGGCGGTGTTCGGCGTCGGCATGCTCGCGAGCCTCGCCGCGGTGCGATCGGTCGCCACCCTGCCGCTGGTCGCCTCCCTACGCGCGCGCTGACGCCGCTCGCCGGCGCTCCGCCATCCACAGCAGCGCCGCCAGCAGGGCACCGGCGACGTTCCACCAGGCGAGCGTCCCGCCGGGGGAGGCTTGCGGCGGCCAGAGGATGGCGGCCGCGGCCGCGCCGAGAAGGAGCCGGCGGCCGAGGTCGAGGCGCCCGACCCAGTGGCCGGCGAGCGCGCCCGCCAGCGGCAGCACGCCGGCGACCGCCACCGCCAGCGCGACGGCGATCGACCCCCACGGCGCGCCGGCGCCCGACGGCGAGAGCATCAGCAGCTCCGGGCGGTAGACGAAGAGGAACGGCAGGACGAAGCCGACGAGCGCGAACCGCAGCGCCGCGAAGCTGGTCGGGAACATGCGCGAGCCGGCGATCGAGCTGGCGGTGTAGGCGGCGAGCGCCACCGGCGGGGTGACCATCGACATCATGCCGAAATAGAAGATGAAGAGATGGGCGGCGAGCGGAACGATGCCGAGGCCGGCGAGCGCCGGCCCGACGAGGGTCGCCATCAGCAGGTAGCAGACCGCCGACGGCAGCCCCATCCCGAGCACGATCGACGACACCATGATCAGGGCGAGCGCCGCCGGCAGCTGCCCCTCGGCGACCGAGAGGATGAGCGCCGGCAGCCGGGTGCCGATCCCGGTGAGCGTCACCACGCCGATGATCACGCCGACGGTCGCCGCGGCGGCGATCAGCGGCGTCGTCGCCTTCGCCGCCTTGCGACAGACGCCGCCGAGATCGCTCACCCCGAGGCGGGTCCGCGGATGGAAGAGACTGATCCCCCAGGCGGCGAGCAGCGCACCGGTCACCGCCCGGAAGACGCTGAAGCCGGAGAGCAACAGGCTGAGCAGCAGGCCGAGACCGGCGACGAAGACGATCATCTCCATCGACGCCAGCCCGCTCGCGCGGCCCTCCTTCTCGCCGCCGGCGAGCGAAGGGATCTCGACCTCGCCGCCGTCCTCGGCGGTGGCCGCCGTGACCTCGCCGGCGGCGACGCCGTCGCGGCGGCCCTGGAAGTGGACCACCAGCAGCAGGGCGAAGTAATAGAGGAGAGCGGGCAGCAGAGCGGCGCGGACGATCTCCAGATAGGTGACCGCCGGCTCGACCAGCTCGAGCATCATGTAGGCGCCGGCGCCCATCACCGGCGGCACCAGCGCCCCGCCGGAGCTCGCCGCCGCCTCGATGCCGCCGGCGATCGGCTTGCGGAAGCCGGCGCCGCGCATCATCGGGATCGTGAAGGTGCCGGTGGTCGCCGTGTTCGCCACCGCGCTGCCGGAGAGCGAGCCGAGCAGGCCGCTCGACACCACCGCCACCTTGGCCGGCGCGCCGACGCTCTTGCGGAACAGCCGGCGGGTGAGATCGACCACCGCCGCGGTGGTGCCGGTCGCCTCCAGCAGGGCGCCGAACAGCACGAAGAGAAAGACGTAGGTGAACATCACCCGCAGCGCGATGCCGAACACCCCCTGGCTGTGGAGGAAGGTCTGCGCCACGAGCCGCTCGACGCCGTAGCCGCGGTGGGGGAGGAGCCAGTCGGGCAGCAGCGGCCCGAACCGCCCGTAGAGCAGGAACAGCGTCGCCAGTACCGGCAGCGCCCAGCCGACCGTGCGGCGCGCCGCTTCGAAGATCAGCAGCAGGCCGGCGACGGCGATCGCGATGTCGAGCGGCTGCTCGATCCCCGCCCGCTCACCGAGCGAGCGGCCGCCGAGCCACCACCCCTCGAACGCCGGCTCCGACTGCACCAGGACGTAGAGGAAGACCGCCGCCGAGGCGACCGCCAGCAGCAGATCGCGCGTCGAGGCGAGGGCCGAGGCGCGCCGGCCGCCGGCGAACACCAGCAGCACGCCGAGACCGGCGAAGGTGGCGAGCTGGGTCTCGGGCCGCAGGGTCGGGTAGTTGACCTGCCAGAGAACGAAGACCGGCAGCACCAGCGCCGCGACCCTGGCGAGCGCCCGCCGCGACGTCTCGGCGGTCATCCGCCCGCGCTGTCGTCAGCCTGCGGCCAGATGCCGATCTCGCGGTAGAAGCGCTCGGCTCCGGGATGGAACGGGGTGCCGGTGTCGCGCGCCGCGTTCGCCTCGTTGATCGCCCGGCCGGCGGGATGCCGCTCGACCACCCGCTCGCGGAACTCCCACAGCGTCCGCGTCACCTGATAGACGAGCTCCTCGTCGGCGCCCGCCGCGGTGATCAGGTGCATCGAGCCGACGTTGAGGCCTTCGAACGCCTCGTCCTGGCCCGGG
>JBPEXA010000099.1:0-2760 GCA_052032135.1 Thermoanaerobaculia bacterium
GGGTGACGATCATCCTCGATGCCGGACACGGCGGGCAGGACGTCGGGGCGTCGATCCGCGGTGTCTGGGAGAGCGTCTACGTCTACGACATCGCGCAGCGGATCCGCGCCACGCTCGAGCAGCGCACCGCTGCCGAGGTGCACCTCACCACCCGCGACGCCTCGACGCCGCGGATTCCCGATCGCGATCGGCTCGACTACTCCCGCGGCCACCGCGTGCTCACCGACCCGGAGTACCCGATCGCGGACTCGAAGACCGGCGTCAACCTCCGTTGGTACCTCGCCAACAGCCTCTTCCGGCGGGCGGTCGGCTCCGGGACCGACGCCGACAAGGTGGTGTTCCTGTCGGTGCACGCCGACTCGCTGCACCCGTCGATCCGCGGGGCGATGGCCTACATCCCGGGAGCGCGCTACCGCGGCGGCAGCTTCGGCAAGAGCGGCTCGGTGTACGCCCGCACCAGCGAAGTGCGGGAGCGCCCGACGGTGAGCTTCTCGAAGCGGCAGCTGGTGCGCAGCGAGGGGCTCTCCCGGCAGCTCGCCAACGAGATGATCGCCGGGTTCGCCCGCGCGGGGCTCGCCGTCCATCCCGACAAGCCGGTGCGCGACCGCATCGTCCGCAGCCGGCGCCGGGCGTGGGTGCCCGCGGTGCTGCGCTACAACGAGGTGCCGGCGAAGCTGCTGCTCGAGGTCTGCAATCTCGCCAACGACGAGGACCGCGCCCTGCTGCAGACGCGGGCCTATCGACAACAGGTGGCGGACGTGGTGGTGTCGAGCATCCTCGCCTACTACGACGGCGAGCAGGGTCGGGGTGCACCGGTCGCCCCTTGAGTCGGGGGGAGGGAACCGGCGCCCCCGGGCCGGGGTCTGAGATGGAAGAGCATGATGGTGCCGATGCCACGAGCGACGGCGAGGAGACGATGGTCGGTGTGACCGCGATCGCCGAGCTCCCCGATCGGGAGCTCGTCGTCCGTCACGCCCATGGCGATCCGGCCGCCTTCGACGAGATCTACGCCCGATTCTCGACCCTCGTCTACGGCATCGCCCGTCGGATGTCGGGGGACGAGGCGGTCGCCGAGGACCTCAGCCAGGAGATCTTCCTGAGGATCTTCCGCCACCTGCGGAAGTTTCGGGGACGGGCGACGCTCAAGACCTGGGTCTACCGGGTGGCGGTCAACTGCTGCCGCAGCCGGCTCGGACGCCGCTCGCGGCAGCGCCGACCGCGCGTCGACGTCGACGAGGCGTTCTTCGAGGCGCTGCCGGCCGAGCGCGGGTCGCCGGACCGGCGCGTGCGCCGCCGAGAGGCGAGCGAGCAGCTGCAGCGTGCCCTCGCCGAGCTGCCGATCGCCTTCCGCGAGGCGGTGGTGCTGCGGGACCTGTGCGACCTGAGCTACGACGAGATCGCGACGGTGCTCGGGGTGCGGATCGGCACCGTACGGTCCCGGATCGCCCGCGGACGCGACCGGCTGCGGCTCGCGCTCTCCGATCCGGCGGCGACGGCCGACCGCGGCGAGGTGGAGCGGTGAGCACCGCCACCCTCGAGCTGCTGTCCCGGTTCCTCGACGGCGAGCTGACACCGTCGGAGCGCCGCCGCGTCGAGCGACTGCTGGAAGACGACGCCGATGCCCAGCGGCTGCTCGAGGGGCTCTCGCGCGTGCGGTCCGGTCTCTCGAGCCTGCCGGAGCTCGAGGTGCCGCCTCATCTCGGAGCCGTGGTGCGCCGCGGCGTGGTCGCCGAGACCGAGGAGCGCACGGTGTGGCAACGACTCGACCGCCAGCTCAAGCGATGGTCGATCGACCCTTCGTTCCTGCCGGCGCTGGCGGTGATCGTCGCCGTCGGGACGATGCTCTATCTGCTCGCCCAGGGCACCGCCCGGATCGAGCGCGACGGCGGACCGCTGATCCTCAGCGCGCCTCCGGGCGCGGAGCTGCCGATCGAGACGACCGCCGCCGCCGGTCGGGAGCTGCGTCGCGAGGGAGAGCTGTGGATCGAGATCGGCGTCGACACGGCCGCCCCGGCGCGCGTGCTGCGGGGGACGGAGCTCGACGGGTGGCTGGCGGCGAGGCCGGAACTGGCGGAGCTGCGCCCGCTCGGCGTCGTCGTGATCGAGGTCGACGGCGAGGTGGTCCGCCTCGACTTCGCCGCCGACTGATGGGGAGCGAATACGATCCGGTCTTTGCGGACCGCGCCGCCCCGCAGCGGGACGATCTGCGGCCGGTGCGGCAGCTGTTCCAGACGGCGGCCGAGCCGTTCACCCGCTCCCCCTGGTCCTGGCTCGCCTGGGCGCTGCTCCTGCCGGCGGTGGCGCTGGCGACCGACACTCTCTGGGGGCGCTTCGGCGTTCGCGGCGTCGTCTTCGGTTGGTCGGCGGCGATCCTCGTCGGCGGTGTTCTCGAGGCGTCGATCGTGCGCGGCCGTGACGGCGAGACGAGAACGACCCTCGCCGGCTGGGTGCTGCGGTCGCAGGCCAATCTGTCGCTGGTCGCGGTGCTGGTGTCGGCCGCCCTGGTGTGGGCCGAGCGAGTGGCCCTGGTCCCAGGGCTCTGGCTGCTGCTGCTCGGACACTCCTTCCTCGTCCTCGGCGGGCTCGCCTTCCCCCCCTTCCGCCGGGCGGGCTGGATCTATCAGCTCGCCGGGGTCGGCGCGCTGTGGCCGGGGCAGGACGGGCTGCTGTGGTTCGCCGCCGGCACCGCCGCCGGCAACCTGGTCATCGCCGCCGGCGTGCTGGCCGCCATTCGGCGTCCGGAACGATCGGCGTAGGGGC